>JBGTRS010000067.1:0-13423 GCA_041940665.1 Pyrinomonadaceae bacterium
GGTATGCTTAAAGAATTATTACCAGTTATGAACGTAATGGGATTTCCAAGTCTTAATGATACTGAGATAAGACCAGAGACATCATTAAACGTGGAATCATTATTATCAGGGCATACTAAGGTCGTTTATAGCGGAGTTGATGGAGTACATTTACCAGAAGGGTATAATGGTCTAGGAACCCGTAATTTGATTTACATGTTGCTACAGTTAGCAAGCTATCACAAAATCTATAGATCAAAATCAATTAGCCCCGCTACTCATTTAATATTTATTGAAGAGCCAGAAGCTCATTTACATCCTCAAATGCAGGAGGTTTTTATCAATCAATTAAATGTGGCTGTTCAAAAATTATCGGAAAACGGTTTTCAGATCGCTTTAGCGACCTCCGCCAACGAAGAGGAAATTGACGAATACAAAAAGATTGCCGAAATTGAAGATCTCGTCAGCAAAGAAACCTCAGCTGACGATGTTTCCGATTCAAAACCCGATCCGGACATTTTTGAGGAGGCCTTTCGGAAACTGAAAGATGCCGCAAAACCGGAAGTTCTGATAATCGGCGATACGCCTTTCGATGCCGTTGCGGCAAAACGGGCCGAAATTGAGATATACGGCGTAAAGAGCGGCGGTTGGTCGGAAGAACGTCTCAAGGAAGAGGGCTGTTCGGAGGTTTTTGCAGATATTGCCGAAATATATGAAAATTTTGAGAGGATTATAAATTCAAAAATATCAAAAATTAGTGCTTTGTAATCAAAATTTTGCGATAAAATCTTTCACAACAAAGCACTAATTTCCGTCTTCAAACATCTCCTTTAATTTGCCCAGAACGATCTCCGGTTCGATGATGGCGATGGATTTCAATTTATTGGCATCGGCAAGCTTCAAACGGCTGTATTTTACTTCGCCTTTGATAAACTCCATCGCTTTGCGGATGTTCTGATGAAAAACCTTCATTGCCGAAGGCGTCATATATTGGTTAAAAACCGCACAAACGAAACTTATAAATCCCAAAAGAAAAAGCGTCCAGGGAGAAGAAAGCCATTTGAATTGACTTATCTCACCGCCGCCCGCCGCCGTTAAAAATCCGCAGACAGCGATCGTCACCATCAAAAAGAGCCGCAAACCGCTGTAAAAATTTTGCAGATGGGTTCTTTTTTTAATTTCCTGTTCGATCTCCAGTAAAAATTCCTGCTGTTCGTTTTCCATAGATTGATTGGTTCGGTAAATTTATCTTTTACTTATAATGTTGATTTGCTAAAAAAATTACATCAATTTATAAGTATTAGCATAAAATCAGAAAACATTTATGAAAAAAAATCTAAGAGAAAAAGTATTGACGTCATTCTTAAATTAAAAAACGTAAAAGTCATCCGAGAACAGACGACTTTTACGTTTTATTATTCTAAAATAATCACGGTTTAGTGAATTATCATATCGCCCATACTTCCAAATTGAAACGTCTGAATTTGATTTGTTTTGCTGTTGTTGAATGTCCAGATTCCGTTTGAACTGAATACGGTTGGATTAAATTTTCCATCTCCATCCGTATCCATAGGAAATGCAACACTATCTGAAAGATTATCCAACAAAAACTCCCTAACATTATTATTTGAGCTTTGCAAAACATAATATACATGAGTTCCGAAGGTATTTTGCCAGACAGCAATATCAGCTTTACCGTCGCCATCATAATCTGCTGGAACGGGCTGGGCAGAAGAAATACCGAATTGAAGTGCTGAATATTGATTGGTAACTTTATTCAAAATATGCCAACCTCCATCGCTTGGACGAAAAACGGCAAAATCAGTTCTTCCATCACCATCAAAATCAGCAGGAATCGGGACATCATCAGGCAAACCAAAGGTTGCATATTCAACTTGTTGGTTGCTCGATCTCAAAATATACCAAGTTCCGTTGCGATATACTGCGAAATCAGCTTTATGGTCTCCATCAAAATCTTTAGAAATCGGTATATCATTTGATAAACCGAATTGAAGAGTTGTAAAACTTTGATCCGAACTTTTCAGGATATACCAAATTCCGTTACGATACACAGCTATATCAGTTTTGTTATCGCCATCATAATCAGCGGCTACGGGAATATCAGTTGATAAACCGAATTGGTAGTCATAAATTCCGGTAGTTGAAAACCAACCCGATGTTGATGGTCGAAAGACAGCAAAGTCCGCTCTTTCATCACCATCAAAGTCGCTGGTATTTGGTTGGGCCGGAACAAAAGAAGTTTGAAAGATAGCAACTTTATTATCATTTGTTCGGTATGCTAATCCTCTTCTACCCCAACGTATTAATTGAGAAGTGTTATGAGAGGAATTATTCAGATTAACACTACCAGTCGGTTGAAAGTTTTCTGTATTAAATGCTTTTAAAGTATTTGATTGAATAAAGAAAACCCTTTTGCTTTTTGCATCAGGGGCAACACCATTTGAAAATCCTTGAACTGCAAAAGTTCCGTCCAATGAGTTGGTTTTAATATTAAGAGCAAAGCCCGTATTTGAATAAATTCTCCCATTAGAATATTTTATTTCGGAACCACCTATAGCATTTCGCAATAATAAAGTAATAGTTACTCCATTTGAATCTATTGACATTCTTCTGAATCCAGACTCGGAAGATTCATTATCAAATCCATAAATAATACCTTCGTTTTCACCCGCTTCAATGCGATTACTTCCTACATGTCCAGGTGTTTCATTTGGACGTTTTACTCCATTATCATAAATTGCAACGCCTTGATGTCTTGGACTGCAACAATTATATCTTCTTGAAACTGCAATGGAATGAGGGTTATTTGGTAAAACTACAATGTCTTCTGGATAAAGAAATCCGGACGAACCATTTCCTAATCCGAAGACAATGTCCGCTGTAAAACTGCTAAGAATAACTTTCCTGATTTGTGCAGAACCGTCTAAACCAACATATAAAAACTGTTCGTCATCGGAAATCGCTAATTTGTTCGGTTCGCTTCCGACAAAGACAGAGTTGACTATTTGCTTTGTAAAGGGATTAATAGCAATTATGTGGTTTCCATAGATACCACCCGTGCTTGGAACACTTGCATAAATTAATTTCTTTTCTTTACCATAAATCAAATCGTTAACAGGTTGGTCTAAAGTAGAATAGTTATAGACTATATCTGTTTGGGATAAAGTTGGAAATGTTAAAAGAAGTAAAAACAAGCAAGTAAAAATTGAGGTAGGAATAATATTTATTCTGTTCATTTGGAATTGTCCTCCGTGGAAAATAGAGATTATTTGAATTAGCAAGATTTTGCTTTGTAAACTATAACATTACAATATATTTGAATTAAAGATTTTTTTACAGTTTTTATGAAAAGAGAAATCAAAGCCCCGACCGGAACGGAACTGACCTGCAAAAACTGGCTTGCGGAAGCCGCTTACCGGATGATACAGAACAATCTGGACGCTGATGTCGCGTTCGACCCCGACAATTTAATTGTTTACGGCGGACGCGGAAAGGCCGCCCGAGATTGGGAAAGCTACGATGCCATATTGGAATCTCTCAAAAATCTCGAAGCGGACGAAACTCTGCTCGTCCAATCGGGAAAACCCGTCGCCGTTTTTAAAACTCATACGGATGCACCAAAAGTATTGATCGCCAACTCCAACATCGTCCCGCATTGGGCGACACAGGAACAGTTCGACGAATACGAACGGCAGGGCTTGATGATGTATGGACAGATGACCGCCGGGAGTTGGATCTATATCGGTACGCAAGGGATTTTGCAGGGGACTTATGAAACTTTCGGTTCGCTCGCACGCCAAAACAGTTGGGGAAGTCTTGCCGGCAAATTTGTTTTAACGGCGGGACTTGGCGAAATGGGCGGAGCTCAGGCTCAGGCGATCACATTTAACGGCGGAGTCGGACTTTTGGTAGAAGTAGACCCTTGGCGGATCGAACGGCGGCTTCATCTCAAACAGGTTGACACTTCGAGAGAAGATTTGGATGAAGCTCTCGAAATGGTCAAAGAAGCGGTCGAAAAACACGAGGCAAAATCCATCGCACTTCTTGGAAATGCCGCCGAAGTTCATCACGAAATCTTAAAACGCGGAATTACGCCCGATGTCGTCACCGATCAGACTTCCGCCCACGATGTTCTATACGGTTATATACCCGTCGGACTTTCTTTGGAAGAAGCCGGGAACTTACGAAAACAAAACCAAACCGAATACGAAAAACGGGCGATGGATTCGATGGCACGGCACGTTGAAGCAATGCTCGAATTTCAAAAGCGTGGTGCGATAGTTTTTGATTACGGCAACAATCTTCGCCAGCGTGCCAAAGATAACGGTGTCGAAAACGCCTTCGATTATCCCGGTTTTGTTCCCGCCTACATCCGCCCGCTTTTCTGCGAAGGCAAAGGACCTTTCCGCTGGGTCGCACTTTCGGGCGACCGCGAGGACATTTACAAAACCGACGAAGCGATTATGAATCTTTTCCCCGAAAACGACCATTTAACAAGATGGCTGACAATGGCACAGGAACAGGTCGAATTTCAAGGTCTTCCCGCCAGAATCTGCTGGCTCGGCTACGGCGAACGTGCCAAAGCCGGACTCAAATTAAACGAAATGGTCGCCGACGGAACTTTAAAAGCCCCGATCGTCATCGGACGCGATCATCTCGATTGCGGAAGTGTTGCCTCGCCGAACAGAGAAACCGAAGCGATGAAGGACGGCTCTGACGCCATCGCTGATTGGGTCTATCTCAACGCTCTTGTCAACGCCGTCGGCGGTGCAACATGGGTTTCACTCCACCACGGCGGCGGAGTCGGCATTGGCTACTCACTCCACGCCGGACAAGTCATCGTCGCCGACGGCACCCCCGAAGCCGCCAAAAGAATCAAACGAGTTCTCACAACCGACCCCGGAATGGGCGTCGTCCGCCACGTTGATGCGGGTTATGAACAAGCGATTGAATTTGCTGAAAGGAATGATGTTAAAATTCCAATAAAGTAGATGTAACAAACGGAGGGACGGAACGCAGGCTGTCAGCCTGCGTGTGAAAATTGAAGAGGTAAAAGTTGTAATTTTTTAGAATGAGAAAATTTGGAAAGACTCGCAGGCTGGCAGCCTGCGTTCCGGTGAAAAAATGAAAGACAGTTCTCCCAGAGGCTGGTATAACAGAGGGTATCTTCCACATTATGATGGCGGTCAGTTGACTCAATTCTTAACATACCGATTGGCAGATTCTTTGCCCCGAAAAGTGTTGCGAAATCTTCAATTTCAAGTTGAGCAAGATCATATTTCCGAACGTGAGTTGAATATAACTATCGAAAAATATTTAGACAAAGGAATTGGAAAATGCTATCTCGGCAAAGCTGAAATTGCGGAAATCGTTGAAGAGAATCTACTTCATTTCGCTGATAAAAAATACAAACTCCACGCCTGGGTAATTATGCCGAATCATATTCACTTGCTTTTAACTCCGATGAGTGGGTTTACATTGAGCGAAATAGTTCATTCTTGTAAGTCATACACTTCGACGAAGGCAAACAAATTACTAAATCGAACCGGAAGATTTTGGTTTCCGGAACCTTTTGACCGCTTTATACGCGACTATGAGCATTTCGAAAAAGCGTTTAATTACATCGAAAGAAATCCTGTCAAAGCCGGATTATGTGAAAAACAAAGCGATTGGCGTTTTTCTAGTGCCTGGCATCGCAAAAATAATGATGTATAAACGGAACGCAGGCAGCCTTGCCTGCGTGTGAAGATTAATAAAAAAGAATCCAACATTTCCTTATTTCAACACTCGCAGGCAAGGCTGCCTGCGTTCCAAACTTAAACTTGTATAAATTTATTTTTTAGTCGAACTAATTGATGAAAGAATTTTCTTGACCAACGTTACAACACCTACCGCGAGCAGACCGGCGATGATTCCTAGAACTGCATCTTTAATTATCGTAGGAATTTGCGGGAAAAGATCGTGTATATAATCTATATTATGATTAAAGATTCCACCTGCGACAAGAAGCAAAGCGATCGTTCCGATGATAGTTAGAAGGCGAATAACGATTGGTAATAAATTGACTAAAATTTCTCCGAAATTAGCGGTGAGTCCTTTTTCTTTTGACGAAGCGATAAGTCTAAATCCGAGGTCATCCATTCTTACAATTAGTGCGACGAGCCCGTAAACGCCGACGGTTGCCACCAACGCGATGATTGAAACTGTAATTATCTGAACGGTTAGCGACTTATCCAAAACTGTTCCCAAAGCGATTATTACTATTTCAGCCGACAAAATGAAATCTGTCTTAATTGCTGATTTTATTTTAGCCTTTTCGACCGCTTCGGGATCTTCCGGGCGAGGTTCTTCTATGGAATGATCGTGTTCGTGGCGGTGAAATATCCAATGAATAATTTTTTCAACGCCTTCATACGCCAAATAAAATCCTCCGATAACCAAAATCACAACGATTGCCGGCGGGTATATTACATTTAAGATAAACGCCAGAGGAACGATTATGAGTTTGTTGATAAATGAGCCTTTGGTGATCGCCCACAAAACCGGGAGTTCACGGGAAGAAACAAAACCCGTCGCTTTTTCCGCGTTGACGGCGAGATCATCACCCAAAAGTCCGGCTGTCTTTTTAGTGGCGACTTTGCTGGCTAAAGCAACATCGTCCATCAACATCGCAATATCGTCTAAAATTGCAAAAATACCTGATGCCATATTTTATTAAAAATTTAGATTACAAAAATAATTGAGGTTTTCCAATTCCTTTACTAAAGAAATAATTGATTTTAACTTGTATTATTTTATTAAACAAGGCGAACCGCTCTTTTGGCATTGGCGGTTTGGCGATGAATTTAGACGGAAGCGACAGGCTGACGAAAGATTATGATTCGATTATATACGCAAGTGATACGATAAAATTATATATATCATTTATTTAATCTTCACACGGAACAGTTAATGTAAAATAGGTTGCACCGGTTGAAGTTATGCGGTTATTTCCGTTCCAGATTCCCAGCGAGAATTTCAGATTGTTGTCGCCGCATTCGAGTCCATCGATTTCGTCGTAGGGAATAAATACCCGGAAATCCCTGTAAACGGCATTATCATAATCGGGTTTGAAGTTTCTAAAAACGGCGACCTGTCCGCCGATGGCGTAGAATCTTTTGTTTGTATCTTTAAGAGGTTTACCGTCGGCCGTGGAGAAATAAATTCCGATCGAAAAGTTTTGGTTAAGTCCGTTCGCCACGTTGAAATAGGTGCTGAACTCCATTCCTTCTTCGTCGGTCTTTTCGTTATACGCTTCAAAATCTACCGAAATATCCGTAAAAGAGATGACCGGCGTCTTGGTTTTGTTATCGGGCCGATCGGGTTTGGTGATGGTCGGGTCTTTAACGACGACATTATTATCGAACGGATACATTTCGGCAATGATCTTTTTATCTCCATCGGAAAGCACCGTGTTACGCGGCAAATCAATTCCGCCTTTGATCAATTCCGGCGGATATGAATAGTGCATAATGGAGAATCGGTCATAGACACCGTTGGTTTTTTCCGTATCATCATCGTATCTGTCCAAAACGTTAAATTTTGTCTTTTCCTTTGACCAACCCATCGTAGTGGAAAAATATTGATAGACGGCTTCTGTGTTCCATTCGATTTTGCTATTTTTATTTTGATGTTCGTGATGCAGTCCGAGGGCGTGTCCGAATTCGTGGAGGGTTGTGGTTCTGAATTCTTCTTCTGAGGTAGATCTATTAAACCACCCGAAATTCATTGAAGAGCCGGAATCATCCGCGACAAATTCCCTGCCGTTAGCCCCTTTGATATAAGAACTGATTTTTGAAGCCTTGCCGACGAATGACCAGGAACCATTATCCAATCCGAAGCTTATGCGGATCTCGGCTTCCCCCGATCTAACCCATACAAAATCTATATTGCCGTATTGTTCCCAGACCTCGGCATATTGTTTGACCTTGTTCTGCAAAAACTCATCGCCGTCGAGGAATTTAACGCGGAGCTTTTGTCCCGGGATCCATTTATTCGAACGGGTCGAAACCGCACTTCTGATGCCCGGTCTAGGCGGTTTCTCATTGATCATAAAATCCGTAACACAAGTATAGACATCATTCTTTTGAGCAAAGGTCGGATTAACGGATATCAGCAAAATAATAATTGTCAGTAATAAAAAATTCGTGCGTTTCATAATTTTATTCCTCATAGCGTTTTATGAATTTAAAAACGGTTTCAAAAACCAAAAAGATTCTCTTCTCTATTTCATTAAACGACAAAAGAAATAAAAAACTGTCATAAATACATGAATAATATGCAGCCTGTGCTAAAAAACAATTCAGATAGACAATCTGAAGGGCAAGTATCCCTGCTTGCCCGGGTTGAGGAAGCAATCGGAAAATAAATATCATTCGATCTTGATAGTTTTCATCCCGTATTTAAGGAAATCGGCTTCGAAGCCGTCATCGGGCAACGTCAGAAGTTTGAGTTCCGGCGTAAAATTTTCTTCGCTGGGTCTGGTTTCATCGGGCGAGATGATGCCGAGCAGTTCGCCGTCGGCGGCGGCGTAGATGGATTTTTGCGATTTGATAGCGGTAGCAATTTCGCGAATGCGTTTTTTGATACCGGGCGGCACTGATTCCGGCGGTGAGGGCGGCAGAGCCCAGACGGGCTGTAGATTGGGCGGCGGATCGTTCAGATTGCCTCTGACAATACTATCAGCATAATTATTTAACTGCTGGAGCTGTCGTTTGGCGGCCGTTATGAAGTCCGCCCAATATTGCACCCAATCATTATCTTTTGAAGTTTGCAATACCGCCGCGGCATCGATGCCGTATTTCTCGGCCACGGTCGGCAATTGGGAATTGAAATTCGCCATCCACACGGCAAACGCTTTCCAGCTTTTCGGAATATAATCAAAAGGCATAGTAAGGTCCTCCTGTTTTCAATATTTATTGGGATTCGCAGAAATTCGCGGGAGCGTGGGATGAGATCGAATTTTTTTGGCAATGACGGATTCTTCGATTCTGAAGGAGAAATCATCAAAAAATCGTCAACATCTCTAACGTTCGGGCGAGATTCTGTAAATTTAATTGGATTATCCGCCCAATTTGATATTTCTGTCAATATTTTTTAGCGGGCAAAAATGCGAAATTAACCACAGATGAACACAGATAAACTGAGCCACTACCAATATTTGGAGTTTTTTATTCGGGATATTTTTTGATAAATTTCTCGAATTTTTTCTTGTCGGGATGGTCGGGAACTTTGGTGAGAAAGATTCTGTATTCTTTGGCGGCCAGCTCGTTGGCTCCGGCTAGTTGGTAAAGATGGGCGAGTTTGAGATGACATTCCGCCATACCGACCGGGTCGAGTTCGATGGCTTTATTTAGTGCCTCCGCACCGAGCGTGCCCTGTTTATTTAAAAGATAGTTTTCGCCTAGAAGCTGTTGGATGCGGGCGGATTTATCGTCAAATTCTTCGGCTTGTTTGAGAACGGCGATGGCCGCGAGGTATTGTTTTTGTTCCATCCGGATGATGGCGACGTTTATCCAGGCGGGCGTATATTCGATCTTTTGTTCGAGCGATCGCTTGAACATCTGAATTGCTTCGTCAAAGGATTTTTGCTGTTGGAAGATCAAACCGAGTTTGGCCCAGGCGATAAAATCTGCCGGGTCAATGGCGACGATCTCCTTTAATAATCTGATGGATTCTTTTTCATCTTTTTTATTTTCGGCATCGGCGGCTTTTTTATAAAGCTCGATTGTGTTCGGATTTTCGGGATGCGAAAACCTGGCGGAAATAACGCCGGGCGGTTTTGAGCCGGTCTGAGCAACGAGGGTGGAATAATTTATTTCAAAATCCTCACGAAACTTTCCGCTGACCGTCGGCAGGGTTCTTCTGATAGCTTCGACGCCATCAATTTCCAAAATCAAAGTACCGCCCAAACTTCTCGGCTTAAAACAATAATTGCCGGTTTTGCTGATGCTCAGCCGTTCGACTTCCTGCCGGCTGCCGACCAACGAGATCAGGACGTTCGGAAATTTTTGATTTTGGTCGAGTCCGACCAATTTTATTTTTCCGTAAACGTACGGAATATTATCCCAGGGCGAATCAAAAGATGGAGTATTGCCGGATTCCTTGCAAATCTCATCAATCTGGGCATCCGCCGGAATCGCCAGAAACGCTAAAAACAATCCGAAAATAAAAAATCGTTTCATTGCAGATGTTTCCTTTTTTGTTGAATTACTGCAAATGTAGTTCTACTCAACTGTTAAGTCAAGAAAATTTTATTCGGGATGAACTCAAATCAAAAGTATTTGAAATTAAAAATAAAAAAATCAACTAAATGTCCGTCATTGGTCGTGTCATAAAAGTAATGCTAAGATTATTTTCTGTTCGAATACCAAATGAAACCCTAAAAAAATTTACTTAAAACGGAGGAATTTATGAGACGAGTTCTGATAACTTTTATTTTTACAGCTTTGTTTTTGGTTTGTGCCTGCACCGATGCAAAGGTTGAAAATTCCGGCAATAACGCCAATGAAGCAAAGACAACTTCGATGAGCGAAGAGGAGATCATCGCCACGGCGAAAAAGATTCACGAAGAAGTCATCACGATAGATACTCACGATGATATTGATACAAAAAATTTCACGATGGACAAAAATTATACGCAGGATGACCTCGATACGCAGGTGACTTTGCCGAAAATGAAAAAAGGCGGACTCGATGTCGCCTGGTTCATCGTCTATACGGGACAGGGCGAAAATAATGCGGAAGGCTACAAAAAGGCTTACGAAAATGCGATAGATAAATTCGATGCCATCGAACGTTTGACGACCAAGATCGCACCCGACCAGATCGAACTTGCCAAAACTTCGGAAGACGTCCGGCGGATTCATAAATCCGGAAAATTAGTGGCGATGATCGGCGTTGAGAACGCCTATCCGATCGGTGAAGACCTCAGCCGAATCAAAGAGTTTGCCGACCGCGGGGCGAGATATATGTCCTTGGCTCACAACGGACACAGCCAGCTTTCCGATTCCAATACGGGCGAACGGGACGGAAAATATCTGCATAACGGGCTGAGCGAATTGGGCAAAAAAGCCGTCGCCGAAATGAATAAATGGGGAATTATGATTGATATTTCGCATCCGTCGAAAGAAGCCATCAAACAAACGATCGAACTTTCCAAAGCTCCCGTCATCGCTTCGCATTCTTCGGCCCGGGCCGTTGCCGATCACAGCCGCAATCTCGATGATGAACAACTCGAACTCGTCAAGAAAAACGGCGGAGTCGTCCAGACGGTCGCTCTGGGAAGTTATGTCAAGGTTGATAAGGCGAAAAAGGTCAATGATATGACCGACGAGTTTTACAAGGAATTTGCCGCCAAAGAGAATTTTGAAATGAAAAAACGCGAAGACCTCGAAAAACTCTCTGAGGAGGAAAGAGAGAAATATCGCGAAGCCTTTGCAATATTCCGCAAAAAAGCCAAGCCCGAACTCGATGAAAGATTAAAGGATGTCGAAAAGGTGAACGTCAAGGATTTTGTTGACCACATTGATTATCTCGTCAAAAAAATAGGCATCGATCACGTCGGCATCGCTTCGGATTTTGACGGCGGCGGCGGGATCGAAGGCTGGCAGGATGCGTCCGAAACTCTCAACGTCACGATCGAACTTGTCCGCCGCGGCTACACCAAGGAACAGATCGAAAAAATCTGGGGCGGAAATCTTCTGCGGGTCTTGGATGAAGTACAAAAAATCGCCAAAGAATTGCAGACGCAAGCTTAAAAATTATGGCATACGTTTTATGGTATCCGGGGAAATATTCCATTGAAAGGGAATATTTCCCCGGAAGACTTGATCTCATTTAACTTTGATTTCGAAATATATTTGAAGTAACACTTTAGAAATACGTAGATTTTAGAGTAAAATACATTCTTTGATTTTCGGACTCTTTTTTATTTTATGTATAAAAAAATCGGAATCTTAACGGGCGGCGGAGATGCTCCCGGTCTTAATGCCGTGATCCGGGCGGCGGTCAGAACCGCCGTGCGGGAATTCGGGATGCGTTGCATCGGTATCGAGGACAGTTTTGAAGGAATCCTCGGCGAAACCCAACTTCGCAAACTGACCACTAAGACGGTCAGCGGAATTCTGCCGCGGGGCGGAACGATTCTCGGCACCCGCAACAAGGGAAGTTTTTGCAAGATAGTTGACGGGCAGATGGTCATTCCCGATATGCCGATTGATGAGGCTCTTTCCAATCTCGAAAAAAACGGGATCGAGGCGTTGATCGTCATCGGCGGGGAAGGAACCCTGGCGATTGCCGAACAGTTCAATCAGAGAGGTTTTCCGGTGGTCGGCGTCCCGAAAACGATTGATAATGATCTGTCGGCGACCGAATTGACGTTCGGTTTTATGACCGCGATCGATGTAGCGACCGAAGCTCTTGACCGTCTGCACACGACCGCCGCTTCGCACGACCGCGTGATGATTATGGAAGTGATGGGGAGAAATACGGGCTGGATCGCACTCCACGCCGGACTTGCCGGAAGTGCCGATGTTATTCTTATTCCGGAAATTCCTTTTTCCTTTGATTCCATCGTCAAAAAGGTTTACGAACGCGAAAAAAGCGGTTCAAAATTTACCAATATAGTCATCGCCGAGGGTTCGACCGAGGTCGGCAAAGAAGAGATCTATCTCGACGAAGAGGATCTGCGTTTGGGCGGAGTCGGCGACTATGTCAGAAAAAATCTGGAGGAAATGACCGGCAAGGAATGCCGCTCGGTCGTGCTTGGTCATCTGCAGAGAGGCGGAAGTCCGAATGCGTTCGATCGAATGCTCGGCACGAATTTCGGAGCCTGTGCGGTACGGGCTTTGGTCAACGGGCAGAAAGGCGAAATGGTCGCTTTAAGAGCCGGAAAGGTCGTCAATGTCCCGCTCGCCGAAGCGATTGCCAATATCAAGATCGTCAACGCCGAAGGACAACTCGTCCGCACGGCACGAGACATAGGAATCTCATTCGCCGCACCGAATGAAGAAGATTATTAAATTAAATGTGGTAAACGGTTAGTGATAAGTATTTTGAAAAATTCTTGTCACTTATCACCTATCACTCATCACTTATAAAATATGGAAGCAGTAAAACAAAAATTAAAAGAAGAACTAGCCAGATTAGAAGATGAATTGCACAACAAATTGCCCAAGGAAATTTCGCGGGCAAGGGAATGGGGCGATCTCAAGGAAAACGCCGAATATAAAGCGGCGATGGAAAGACAATCAATCGTCTCGGCACGCATCGGGCAATTGATGGAACGCATCAGCGAGGTCGAGTCAATTGATCTATCCAAGATTCCGCAAGACCGCGTGGCGTACGGCTCGAAAGTTTTGCTTTATGATGTTGACCGCGATGA
>JBGTRS010000068.1:0-9886 GCA_041940665.1 Pyrinomonadaceae bacterium
CGACAAGGCATAATTCGCCCATTCCCTTGGCACCGAGCGGATTGACGATCTCGTCCTTTTCTTCGATAAACTCGGTGTTGATATAGCCGACGTCGGCATTTGAAGGAATGTGATAATCGGCGAAATTCGTCGTCATCATCCGCCCGTAACGATGGTCAATTTCCGTGTGTTCGTGCAGAGCCATACCGATGCCCCAGATCATTCCGCCCATCTCCTGCGAATGAGCAGTCAGCGGATTGATAATGCGTCCGCAAGCCGTCGCTTCGACTATTTTCGTTACCTTGACGATGCCCAGATCTTCATCAACCTTGACTTCGGCGAACTGTATGCCGTGTCCCATCGTCGTATAATCTTGGCGAACGGGTGAAGGCATTGCCCGAAATTCTTCGACAATTTCCGTCAGATTATTTTTCTTTAAAAGTTCGGCGACGGAAATACGGGTTTCCCCTTCTTCTATCAACCGCAAAAAACCATCATCCAGCATTGCCTCATCGCTTGATGTTCCCGTAAAACCGGAACTAGCCCATTTTTCCGTCTTCTCCAGTTCGACAGCCATATCAAACAATTTCTGTTTAATGTTCATTGAAGCACCGTGGATAGCTGAACCGACCGAAGCGGTCGTCAGCGATCCGCCCTGCGAAGGAGCTTGCGGAAAATCCGTTTTGCCGAGTTCAAATTTTACTCTGTCGGGCGAAACTCCGAGAAATTCGGCGGCAATGACGGTCATCGTCGTGTATGTGCCGGGGCCGATGTCGGATGTCGCACTGCCGATATGAACCGTGCCGTCGGCTTTTAATGTAACTTTTGCCGAAGCCGGAGCCTGAAATGATCCCCACGTGCCGATGCCGCAGCCCATTCCGACGAGCCATCTGCCGTCTTTGACCGAACGCGGGTTCATTTTGCGGTTTTTCCAGCCGAATTTTTCCGCACCGACCTCGAAGCATTTCATCAACTCTTTGCTTGAATAAGGTTTGCCGTCTTCGGGATTTACTTCAGCATAATTTATCTTCCGGAATTCGAGCGGATCAATCTTTAATTTGTAGGCGATTTCATCAATCGCCGATTCAAGTGCGAAAGCACCCGAAACCGCTCCCGGTGCCCGCATCCAGACGGGCGTCGGCAGATCGGTTTTGACGAGGTTATAGGGCGAACCGTAATTTTCGACCTTGTAGAGCGTCCGACCGAATCCGGCGGAATTTTCCGAAAAGTTTTCGTATGTTGCCGTATTGCTGGCGGATTCGTGGATGATCGAGTTTAAATTTCCGTCTTTGCCCGCCCCGATCTTGATCTTTTGAAAGGTAAACGGGCGATAGCCGTGTCCGGTGAACATCTGCCTTCTCGTGTAGTTTAATTTGACGGGACGTTTTAAGTCTCTCGCCGCCATCGCCGTCAGGAACGGATAATAATTCGGCTTCAATGATGCCCCGAACGCACCGCCGACAAAAAGTGAAACGACCGTTACATTCTCCGGCTTGATGCCGAAACTCTGGGCAAGATGTCCGCGAACGCCGTAAACGCCCTGCGATTTATCAAAGATCATCAATTTGTCGCCTTCCCAAAAGGCGATCGCCCCGTGCATTTCCATCGGATTGTGATGCTCGATCGGAATCGTGTATTCGGCTTCAAATTTGACCTCCGCCTTTTCAAACGCTTCGACGGGCGTGCCGCGCGGTGTTGATGATTGCGGCACTTTGCGGCTCGCCTCCTTGTTCGCTTCAACCGTGTCGGTTTGTGATGTTTCCTTTACATATTCTGTTTTGACAAGACTCGCCGCATATCTCGCCTGTTCGTAGGTTTCGGCGACAACAAGAGCGATCGGCTGAAAACTGAAGACGATCTCCGCTGACTGTAAGGCCATAAACATACTGCTGGGTCTTTCGGGGTTTTTCATAGCCTTTGCAGCATTTTCGTGCGTATAGACCTTCAACACCCCGCCCGCTTTTTTCGCACCGCTCGTATCAATAGATTTGATCGAACCCTTGGCGATCTCGCTCATGACGAGAAAACCGTAAGCCGCATTTTTCACGGGAAACTCTGCCGCATATCGAGCCTTTCCCGTCACCTTCGCCACGCCGTCCACGCGGCTCATTTCTTTTCCGATGTATTTCATTTGTTTTATCCTTTAGTCATTTTTCGCTTTTTTACAACCTGGAAATGGAAAAATTAGATCAATTCCACTTAAATTATCACTGGCATCTATAGTTACTTCTGAAGTTTTCAGCTCACGGTCCGTTCCTTCTCTTTTACTTAATAATTCTTCAATTTTCGGACAATTTTTGGATTCGCTGGAATACAAATACATCGAACCGAATAATTTTCCCGTTTGACCTTTTAAGATTCTGATAGTGAATCTTCCATTCTCATCTGTTTTTGTGCTTGCATCAGACGATTCGTATTTTTCCGATTTTTCACTTTCTTCTTTTACAGCTAAAAATCTAACCGATTTATTGGCAACTGGATTATTATCTTCAAATAATAATCTGCCGCTGACGGTAATGGTTTCAAATGTTTCGGGAGCATTTATTACCAGATTTTCCAGTAAGAATCCGGCATCAACATTAATTGCCGCCGCATCTTCCTTATTTTTTACATTGGGATAATAAAAAGTTTCAAACGGCTCGTCCGAGGTAATTTTTCCATCTTTGTTGATAACAATTATGTAGATTCCGATAGGAATTTCACGAAACTCGAATTCGCCGTCCTTATCCGTGCAATCGGAATCACCATAGAAGTATGTTGGCATTTTCCCATATTTTGGAATCAAATCGAGACACACATCTTCAAGAGCCCGGCCATTTGCATCAAAAAGTTTTCCACTGATTGCATTTTTGATTTTAAAAACAATATCTAATTCAGTATGACTTTTGGCTTTGATTTCAACTCCAATCGGTTGGTCTTCCTCGCTATAGCTAAATCCGGGAATTTCTTCGGCGGAAAGTTTATATTTGCCGGGTGGCAAATCGTATATTTCAAAAACACCGTTTTTATCGGTTTTCAAAGTAATGTTGGTATTTTTACCGATAATTCGCACTTTCTTACTGGAAAGAAAGTTATATTCGACGGGCTTTTCTGCTTTAGTTGATAAAACGTATTGATAAACGTATCCGGAAAGTCTCGTTTTTCCCCGCACTTTTTCCAACTTTTCAAGATAAAGCAAATCCATTGCATGATATTTTACCGCTCTTGACCGTCCGCAAGTCCAAAGTCCAAATGAAGATTCGCCGGATTTAAGATTACCGGCATAAAATAAATAATCCTCACCGACTTCCTCTTTTTGAACATTTCTATCGCAACTTGTTCTGATATTGCCTTTTTGCGAAAAACTATATTTCTCACCGACTTTTACATCACCTTTAAAAACCTTTTTGACGGAAAGATTTACTTTCTCGTAAGTAAAGTTTTCATCATTTTTTAATTCTTCGATTGAATCAATCTTCAGGATGGCCACATTATGAGAGTCATCTACAGCGACTCGGACATCCGTATATCCCATACAACTACAAGCATTTGCAGTATCTGAAAAAAATACAATACTAAAAAGCAATCCGCAAAAAAACGCAAAATTTTTAAGAGGTTTTTTCATATTTTTTCATCTATCTTAAAATCGGGTGTTCCACATCCGGTCCGTTTTAATCTGAGCAAGCCTTTGCCGATAGTTTGCCGATACCAACAAAAATTTCACTGTTTGAATCTATTGTCTTATATTTAAAATCTCTTTCATACTGCCCGGATTTTTCTATTTCAACAACATCGCTATCGTAATTGGAAACACCGCTTGTCCATCCCGAAATATTTTCCGAAAAAATCTTGTAAGTTCCGGCGGGCAGATCATAAATTTCATAAACGCCGTTTTGGTCCGTTTTAGCTTCGAATCGTCCGTTTTCTCCGACAATATAAACTTTTCGATCGGCTAAAGATGGTATTTGAGTTATCTCTTTTCGGGAAATAGCAACTTTATCTAAAAAAAGTCTCCCGGCAAGCCGTGTCTTATTCCGAACCTTTCTTTCTTTCTTTATATATAAAAGATCGGCAAGTCTGTTTTCCAATAAGCCCGATTGACTGCATGCAGGTGCTTGCCACAATTCGCCTTGTTCCGGTTTTTCCCCAAGATACAAGAGGTATTCTTTGCCGACTTCCGCAAAATGTGAACTGCAACGATAAACTCCATCGAACTCAAGAATTTCACCGGCCTGCAAATTGCCCTTAAAGACCTTTTGCACTTTCAGCTTTGGCAAAGGTTTGTATTTTGACAAATCTATTTCCGTTTTATTTTCTTCGAGATTTATTTTCACAAGCTCGAAAGGTTCCAATTTTGCAATAATCACATGGCTTGATCTATTGAATTCAAACCCGACGGAATTACCACTCGGACACATACACGCTAAAGCAATGCTTACGAAAATAAGCTGTAGAAAGCATATAGTAAATAATCCCGCTAAAGTTTTATATAAAGCTTTCATAACGAAATATAAATCAAATCACCTTATCCGGCGTGATCGGTAAATCCCGGATGCGTTTGCCGGTCGCGTTGAAGATCGCATTGGCGACCGCTCCGGCGACTCCGACGATGCCGACTTCGCCGATGCCTTTGACGCCGAGTTTGTTGACGAATTTATCTTCTTCATTAATAAAGATGGTCTGCATATCGCCGATGTCGAGGTTTGCCGGAATGTGATATTCGGCGAAAGTTCTCGTCACGAAATTTCCCCAACGCGGATCAATTTCGGATTCTTCCGTGAGAGCCTGACCGATTCCCCAGATCGCCCCGCCGTGCATCTGCGATTCGGCGGTTTTCGGGTTTAAAATTCGGCCCGCTCCGGTTGCCGAGACAAAATTTTTGACTCTGACCATGCCGGTCGAATCGCTCACCCAAACTTCGGCAAAGTTGGCGTTAAACGAAAGCGAGGCATAATTTTGGGCTTCAGAGAGAGGTTTTGTGTCCACCCGCGTTTCAAATTCCGACAGGTTTGCCGCCTGCATTAACTGCAAAACCGTCGGTTCGGCAAACCATTCGGCGTCAGTTTTTACCTGCAATTCCTCTCTGGCTTTGAGACAGCCTTCATAAACGGCATTCGTAAAACTTGCCGCCCCGACCGAACCGACCGAACCGGCGGCGGGCGGCAGTTCCGAATCGCCGATCTTGACGCCGATATTTTTGACGGACAAACCGAGCGTTTCGGCGGCGACCTGGGCGAGAATCGTGTAAGTTCCCGTGCCGAGATCGGACGCGGCCAGTTCGATGCTGGCCGAAACATCTTCGCCTTCGCGTTTGAGTTTGACGAGAGCAGATGTATCTCTTTGGCGTGCCGGATAGGTACCGCAACCGACGCCGTAACCGATCCAGAAATCGCCTTCACGTTTTTGACGGGGTTCCATTTTACGTTTTTCCCAGCCGAACGCTTTTGCACCTTCCCGCAAGGCTTCGACCAGAGAACGCGACGAAAATGGTTTTCCGCTCATTAGGTCTTTTTCCGGCTCGTTCTTGATACGGAATTCGATCGGATCAATTTTGAGTTTATAAGCGAGTTCGTCAATTGCCGATTCCAGTGCGAAACTGCCCGTAGATTTTCCCGGTGCTCGCGTATAGGTCGGCAAAATGACATTCATCGGAGCGACCTTGTATGCAATTTTCAAGTTAGGAGTTTGATACATATATTCCGAAACATCTCCGCACGGTTCGACAAATTCTTCATTGATCGCACAATGCGTGGTCGTTTCGTGTGAAAGGGCGGTGAGTTTTCCATCCTTTGTTGCGGAAATTTTGACGTTTTGAATATTCTTTTGCCTTAAACCCACGGAATTGAACATCATCTGCCGCGTTAAACCCAAACGGACGGGACGCTTTAAGATTTTCGCCGCCATCACTGTGATAACAACATGCCCCCAGGCTCCGCCTTTCGAGCCGAAACCGCCGCCGATATGCGGCGTGATGACGCGGACGTTTTCCGGTTTCAAGCCGAAAGTTGCGGCGATCGCTCCCTGCACGCCGTTGACGATCTGCGATTCGTTGTAAATTGTCAGTTTGTCTTCGCCGTCCCAAACCGCAACGGTCGCGTGCGGTGCCATCGTATGATGATGTTCGATCGGTGTTGTATAAACTTCTTCGACCTTAAACTCCGCATTTTTCAAAGCCGTTTCGGCATCGCCGATTGTTTCATCTCCGCGGTCATTTGATTTCTTCGCTTGCGATTTCAGTTTTTCAAAATCGGTTCTGGCTTCTGCTTTCTGATATTTGATCTTCACAAGACTTGCCGCATATTGTGCCTGTTCAAGAGTATCGGCAACGACCACGCCGATGTTTTCGCCGTAATACTCAATATCGGCATCCTGCAAGATCGCTCCGCCGCGAAGTCTTCTGGAATTGCTGAGCTTCAAAGCGTTTTTGTGAGTTATGACGCCGATCACGCCTTCGGCTTTTTCCGCCGCTTTCGAGTCAATATCGAGAATTTTTCCCGCCGCGATCTCGCTTTTTATCAAAAAGGCGTAGGCCGAATCTTTCACGGGAAAATCGAGGGCGTAATTTGCCCGGCCCGTAACTTTTAAAAAACCGTCAATCCGATTGACCGCTTCGCCGATTGCTTTGATTTTATTGCTCATTCTTTAATTCCTAACTGAGTCGGTGAAACCGACGGCATATTCCCCGCTTCGCCGCCCACGGTGCAAACCGTGGGAAAATCGCACATTTCAATACGAAGCCATTGAAAATGGCGGCATACAAAATTTATGTCGCGGTTTTCAACCGCTAGAAATCCGCCTTGAAACTATTCCCACGGTTTGCACCGTGGGCTATAAACATATCGCCATTTTCAATGGCTTTGTTTCGTATTATGCAAATTCAAAAAACAAAAATAACTATGTCTTTCCACCGTTCGCCGCCATTTTCAATGCCCGGACGATCGCTCTTTCGCCTAAAGTAACTTTGAATTTATTATGTTCGAGCGGTTTTGCCCGTTCCATTTCCATTTTGGCGGCTTGCTCGAAAAGTTTGTCCGAAGGCTTTTTGCCGATCAGTTCTTTTTCGGCGATCAAAGCCCGCCAAGGCTTATGAGCGACTCCGCCCATGGCGATCCTCGCACCGCGAATCGTGTCGCCTTCCATTTCCAGACCGACCGCCACCGAAACGAGTGCGAAGGCATAACTTGCCCGGTCGCGGACCTTCAGGTAATAGGATTTGTCCGCAAATTTGTTTTTCGGGATTTCGATGGACGTGATGATCTCGCCGTGTTTGAGATCGTTGTCCTTTTCGGGCATGTCGCCGGGCAGACGGTGATAATCGCCGAAATTTATCGAGCGTTCCATACCTTTTTCGTCCTGCACTTTGACGACGGCATCGAGTGCCGCCAGAGCGACGCACATATCCGATGGATGCGTCGCTACGCATTTATCCGACCAGCCGAAAACGGCGTGCATCCGGTTCAAGCCTTCCATCGCACCGCAACCCGTTCCGGGTTCGCGTTTGTTGCAGGGCATCGCCGTATCGTAAAAATAGACGCAGCGTGTCCGCTGATTCAAGTTCCCGCCGTTCGTCGCCATATTGCGGATTTGCTGGGAAGCACCCGCGAGAATTGCCTGCGTTAAAAGCGGAAAATTCTGTTTGATGAGCGGATGATTTGCCGTGTCGGTATTTTTTGCCAAAGCTCCGATGGAGATCGAATTTCCGGCGGATTTGATCTGTTTTAAGCCGAGATTGTTGACGTCAACCAATTCGTCCGGCCGCTCGACGTTTTCTTTCATCAGGTCAACGAGATTCGTGCCGCCCGCCAGGAATTTTGCCGAACTGTTTCCCGCCACCATTTTCGCCGCGTCTTTTGCTTCGTTTGCTCTGTTGTATTTAAATGGTTTCATATTTTATTCGGCCGCCTCCTCGTTTCCGTTTGCAAAATTCCAGGTCTTGGCAACTTCTTTGCCGGTGTGAACTTCCTTGATCGCTTTCAAAATGTTCGGATAAGCACCGCACCGGCACAAGTTACCGCTCATGCGCTCTCTGATCTCGTCATCGGAAAGTTTGAGGGCGGAAGATTTCGCCGATATGTTTTCCGAGACATAACTCGCTTCGCCGCGTTTGGCTTCGTCGAGAAGTGCGACCGCCGAGCAGATCTGACCGGGTGTGCAGTAACCGCATTGAAAGGCATCGTATTTGATGAACGCCGCTTGCATCGGGTGTAGTTTGTTCTCATCGCCGATTCCTTCGATCGTCGTAACATCCTTGCCTTCGCAGGTTGCCGCTAAAGTCAGACAGGACAAAACTCTCTGGCCGTCCACGTGAACCGTGCAGGCACCGCATTGTCCGTGATCGCAACCTTTTTTTGAGCCGGTCAAACCCATCCGTTCTCGCAAAGCATCGAGCAGAGTCATCCGTGAATCAACTTCCAGAGTCTTCTTTTCGCCGTTGACCTTGAGCATTACTTTGACGGCATTTTCGAGTGAAACGGGTTCTTTTAAGACTTCTTCAAAAATCCGCTCGCCTGCCAAAGCCTCTTGTTCGGCCAGAACCTGCAAAGCGAGAAGTCCGAGTCCCGCCGCTCCGACCTGTCCCAGAAATTGCCGCCGCGAAGCCCCGTAAATTCCGAGTTCATCGAGCAATTTTTCCTCATCTTCGGTCAATTCTTCAGTCAAAAACATCTCGTCTTCATGGGTGATGACGCTGTATGACTCAAGCCCTTCATTTAGCTCTTTCATAAAATTATTCTCCAATGGATTTTGCTTTTCTGATTCTTTGACTATAACCTTTTACGGCTGACTTAGACAAGAAGTTTTCGGTAAAGGCATTGTTTTTAAGCATTTTAATAAATCGGCAAACGGGTTTTAATTTCCATTCATCCGAAAATTGTCTGAAAGAAAATATGAAACAAATCATACTCAAAACTTTTTATCTGTGCTTAGGGTTGTTCTTTCTCTTGCATATTCAAAGCGTTTCGGCTCAAAAAAGTATGAACGAATTTGAAAAAGCGGCGGTCGAGAATGATAAATTGCAGTATTCCTTGCAATGGACACTTGGCAAAAAGACACAAAAGGGTTGGTATCTGTATGTCCCGCTGATTCAGTACACAATAAAAACAGAAGCCGAAGCCGATTCGATTGAGTTTGCCGAAGCGGTTTTCGCGTGGCAAAAAGAAAAACGCCAGACGGCGAGCGGCATTATCGACGGCAAGACGCTCTATTCATTTATCAAATACTGGCAATCGAGACGCCTCAAACCGATCGTCGAGGCGACCGATGAACAGCTTCTGACCGCCGATATTTCGAACTTTTACGACCCGACGCGGGACATTGAATTGTTAAAGGTCGAAAAAGAAACCTTCGCCGCCTACAAAAAAATGCTGGCGGCGGCAATTGCCGATCTCGATTTGAAAACCGATGGTAAAGGGAATTTGAGTGAAGACGAATTGTTCCTGAAACTAGTTTCAACCTACCGTTCGCCCGCTTATCAGGCGAGTTTGCGAAAAAAAGAACCGAACGCCAGCCGGGCTCAACTTGCGTTCAAAAGTCCGCATTTTACCGGACGGGCGTTGGATATATACGTCGGCGGCGAACCCGTGACGACCAAAGATTTCAACCGCCTTGTGCAGATAAAAACTCCTGTTTATCGCTGGTTGGTAAAAAACGCCGAAAGATTCGGGTTTTACCCGTATTTTTACGAACCGTGGCATTGGGAATATGTCGGGGTTTCTTCTGAAAAGAATATAAATTAGGGAATTTTTAAAAAATATTTTTACCGCAAAGACGCAAAGACGCAGAGGTTGGAAAGGAAAAAGGCAAAAGTAAAAATTTTTGAATCTAAAACCAATTCTTCAAATCTAAAAAATCCCTTAAAAACCTCTGCGTCTTTGCGGTTAATAATTTACTTTCACCTTTGACTTTATTTTATTTATAAGACAGGCAAAAC
>JBGTRS010000068.1:9896-13405 GCA_041940665.1 Pyrinomonadaceae bacterium
TAGGCTGATAACATACTGTCTTTTAACTTTGACCTGACCGATCATTTTTTTCAGATCCGCATCGGAGATTTTTGTTTCATCAATACCGTTTGTCTTTAATTCCTTCCGCAGATTTTCCACCGTATTTTTCTTGTAATCATAAACATCCGGGTAGATGTGCAGAAAGCCTGCTTCGACGACCATCGTATCGTATGTGATCTCCAAGGGCAGAGATTGCTCGAGCGGAACCAGAAAAGTGTTCTTCGTGCGTTTTGCCCGCAGGATTTCCGCGTCCGAAACTTCCAATGAATAAGCGGAAATCACTTTGTCGTTCAGATCGTAGAGGTCATTTCGCATTACCCGCATACAGCCGTGCGAGACGAGATTGCCCAGATCCTGTTTGCCTTTGGCTTGATGGATCAGATAACCGTAACCGAGCGGGATTTTTATCTTGCCGAGCGGATTTCGCGGATCGGTCGGTTTGATGATCTGGCCGCGAAGGGCCGGGGCGACCCAATCGCTGTCGGGCGGAATCCAGGAAGGATTCCAGATGATCAGATCGATATCGCGTAGCCCGACAAACATCGGATATTCTTTTAATCCGACACCGATCGGATAATTTTTTATTTCCTTGCCGTTTTGCCAGAAGGTCATCTGAAACGAAGGAATATTGGCGGTTATTTTGATATCGCTTTCGCCCGCCGTAAATTCGGCCTTTTCGATAACCCCGCCCGTGCGGTGGTCGGAACGAGCCGAATCTCTGGCAATATCTTTTATAAAAGTCTGTCCGAAAATAAAACTGATTGTAAAAAGATTGATAAGAATGATCGAGAAAAATTTCATAAAGATTAGTCGGGAAATTGTATCAAGTGTTTTTATTAATTTCCGAAATAGCATCGTTTATCACAAAGTTTGTTTTTTCTAAAGCGGATTTGGTTGTCTGAAAATCCGCTCCCGTTTTGCCCATTAAAAGAGCGATTCGCAGATCTTTTTTTGCCGAAGCGAACAGGTCGCGAGCCGCATCCGCATCAATACCCGTTTCATTCATCAATATCCGCAGACTTCTTTCGACCAGTTTTTGATTTTTCGGTTTGAGATTGGTCATACGGTTTCCCTTGACGTAACCGAGCCGGATCATCGTTGCGGTCGAGATCATATTAAGGATCATCTTCTGAGCCGTTCCCGCCTTCATCCGGGTCGAACCCGTCACCGCTTCCGCCCCGACGACTGCGACGATCGGAATTTCAACTGATTTGGTGATCGGCGAATCCGCGTTGCAGGTGATGCAGGCCGTAAAACAACCCAAAGCTTTGGCAAATTCGACCGCCCCGACCGTATAAGGTGTTCGACCGGAAGCGGCGATGCCGATGACCGCATCTTTTTCCGTCAGCCATCGTTTTTGCAGATCCGTTTTTCCGGCTTCTTTATCGTCTTCCGAAGCTTCGACGGCTTTGTAAAGTGCATCGTAACCGCCGGCGATGACGCCCTGAATCAGTTCGGACGAAACTCCGAAGGTCGGCGGTATTTCGCTCGCGTCCAAAACACCAAGCCGTCCGCTCGTTCCCGTGCCGACATAAAAAAGCCGTCCGCCGTTTTTTAATCTGGCGACGACCTGTTCAACCGTTTCGGCAATTTCGGACAGAGCTTTTTCGACCGCTTCGGCGACCTTTTTATCTTCGTTGTTGATCAGCCGGATAGCTTCGAGGGTCGAAACTTCGTCAATGTTTTTCGTGTTCGGGTTTTCCTGTTCGGTTATTGGTAATGCCATATCGGAATGCTAAAATTTCTAGAAAATGTTTGAAAAGTCTAAACTCGTAACGCCACCGTCTCGGTGGCAGTCGCGGCGTGCGTCCCGCCGCCGCATCAAGTCAAATTTACCTCAGAATTGAGCATTTTGTAAGTTGAACCTGTCCGCGAGACGCGAACAGGACAGCCACCGAGACGGAGGCGTTACGAGTTTTCAAACTAGTTCTAAAAAAATATAACACGATTTTACCAAAAAAGAGTTTCTATGAAAGCCGAAAAGTATCCCGAACACTCGCCCGATGAAGTCTTTAATCAAGCCACGCCGCTTGAAAATTACAATCTGTTTGAAAAAGATTTGGTCTTGCAGGAAGCCGTTGAAAGAGAAAACGCAGGTTGGATAAAGGAAAAAGCGTTTGCGTTCGGCGAACTCTGCGGACGGGCGGAAACATTGAAATTGGGAGACCTGGCCAATAAATTTCCGCCGGTTTTAAAAACTCACGACCGGTTCGGCAGGAGAATTGATGAGGTCGAATATCATCCGGCCTACCACGAACTGATGAAACTAGGCATTGAAAACGAAACTCATTCGCTGGCGTGGACATCCCGTCAAAAGGGAAGTTTTGCCGCCCGTGCGGCTTTGATGTTTTTGCGGCATCAGACGGAAGAAGGCACGAGTTGCCCTTTGACGATGACCTTTGCGGTCGTCCCTTCGCTCAAAATTCAGCCCGAAATCGCCGACGAATGGCTGAAGAAAGTTTTGTCAAACAAATACGATCCGCGATTTGTTCCCGCAAGGGACAAAGCGAATGCGATCTTCGGAATGGCGATGACCGAACGGCAGGGCGGAAGCGATGTCCGGGCGAACACGAGCTTTGCAAAACCTCTGGAAAAACGCGGAGCGGGAAAAATTTATGAGATCACGGGGCATAAATGGTTCTGTTCGGTGCCGATGGCGGACGCTTTTCTCGTGCTTGCTCAAACTGAAAAAGGACTTTCTTGTTTTCTGCTACCGCGTTTTAAGCCCGACAGAAATCTGAACTCTTTTTATATTCAACGCTTAAAAGACAAACTCGGCAACCGTTCGAATGCATCGAGCGAAGTTGAATTTGAAAAGGCCTTTGCGATCTTAATCGGCGAAGAAGGTCGTGGTGTTTCGACAATTATCGAAATGGTTCGCCACACACGCCTTGATAGTGCCGTCGGTTCAGCCGCTACGATGCGAAAGGCTCTGTCGGAAGCGATCCATCATTGTTCGGAACGCAAAGCCTTCGGCAAACTCTTGATCGAACAGCCTTTAATGAAAAATGTTCTCGCCGATCTATGTCTCGAATCCGAAGCCGCCACCGCTTTGGCAATGCGTTTGGCGAGAGGTTTTGACGAATCGGCAGATAGCGATCAAGCCGCGTATTTTACCCGAATTGCTACAGCGATCGGAAAATTCTGGATAACCAAACGGGCGGTGGCGGTCGTCGCGGAAGCTTTGGAGTGTTTCGGCGGCAACGGCTACGTGGAAGAATCGCCGATGCCGAGACTTTACCGCGACGTCCCCTTAAATTCGATCTGGGAAGGTTCGGGAAACGTCCAATGCCTCGATGTCTTGCGGGCGATAAACAAAGAACCGGAATCAATCGAAGCACTTCTTGCGGAATTTGAAACGGCGAAAGGGTTGGATAATAATTTCGATGCATATATCGAAAAGATCAAAAAAGAATTCAGCAGTTCAAACGATTTCGAATTCCGGGCGAGAAAGATCGTCGAAATGCTCGCCCTCGCTCTGCAGGCAT
>JBGTRS010000069.1:0-13065 GCA_041940665.1 Pyrinomonadaceae bacterium
TGAACAGACAAGAGAAAATAATAAAAATGTTGTTAGTGCTTTTTTAAAATCAGATTCTAAAATTAATAAAAATCTAAAACAATAATCTCTTACTGGTAGTTAGGTGATAAATTTACAAAATAATTTTGAATTTAAAGCTATTGTAGAAGCAATGCCATATATTACGTTTTTATATTTATATCAGCCAAATATTCCTTAAACCTATGTTGAACTAAACCCTGAAGTCCCTTTAGATGCCTCATTAGACGATTCCAGATAAATCAATACTTTTGAATTTATAAAGGGAAAACTAAGTAAAATGGACAAGGTACTCAAGCATTCTTCCTTGGCTGCAGTAGTTGTTTTCAATCTCGTTGGAATCTTTGGATATCTTACATTTTCAGGCAGTTCTTCATCGAGTGCCTGTTTATATTCTTTGACCGCAACATCTTCGCCGCGTTCGCATTCATTTAAGATAGCCGTTTCGTCCTGTCCGGTAACGGCCGATTTTATGTTGATCCATCCGCGATGGATACTTCCCGTGAAACTGGCTGAATCTTCCGGTTCTTCGCCGAAACTCCTGACCAATTCCTGTAATTCACCGGCAAATCTGGCTCTTTGCTGAGAATAATCATAAAAGACCGTCTTCAACTGAGAATTTTCGACGCCTTCGGCGGCATCTTTAAATCCTTCCTGTCCGTCCTTGCAGGTTTCGATTAAATTATTAAGTGTTGAAATTGTATTTTCGTTTGTCATATTTTAGTCCTCCTTGATCTAAATCAAAATTGTAAAATTAGTAGGTGCAATGTCCGTGCCAAAATTTATTGACAATGAAAATCATCTGTTTATAAAGACTTATGAGGATAAGTGGTTCTAAAAATATGAAACGTATCCAAACACCCGCGTATGAAAACCACACAAAACAAAAAAGACTCCGATTTTATCGTCGGAGTCTTTTTCATTCTCAAAATCTCTTTAACCCGCGGCGGATAAACCTTGTTTCTCATGTTTGCCTTCGCGAATCTCTTCGATGATCTTGTCGCAAAATGCCGGAAGATCATTCGGATCGCGGCTTGTCACCAAGCCGTTGTCAACGACCACTTCTTCGTCCGTCCATTTTGCTCCGGCGTTTTCGAGGTCTTTGCGGATCGTGGGATATGAAGTCATTTCCCGGCCTTCGACGACCTCCGCATTGATCAAACTCCAGGGGCCGTGGCAAATTGCCGCGACGGGTTTTTTTTGTTTAAAGAAAGAGCGGATAAACTCGAGTGCTTTTTCGTCCGTCCTCAATTTGTCGGGATTCATAACGCCGCCCGGCAGAATCAATGCGTTGTAATCTTCGGCTCTCGCCTCGCTTAATTTTACATCCACCGTAAAGCTTTTGCCCCAATCATTTTCATCCCAGCCTTTGATCTCTTTATCTTCAGGCGAGACGATATGAGCGGTTGCCCCCGCATTTTCAACAGCCTTCTTCGGTTCGACCAATTCGGACTGTTCAAAACCGTTTGTTGCTAAAATTGCTACTTTCTTTCCTTCTAAGTTTTTGTTCATATAAACCTCCTTGTTATTCAAAGAAACAAAAATCTGCAATAATGTAGTTCATTTTTGTTCCTCTAATAGTATGAACAACAATTTCTATGCCATAATCTAAAGAAAGGCATCTCAAAAAAATAATGAAATTTTCTTGAAATTTCCAAACGATTAAGAGTATTTAGCCAATAATGAAATAACCTTAGATTTTTGTAATAAATCTGCCCGAACATATTTTAGGCGGCGGATGTTGGTTTAAAATGAAGACGGAACATAACAAAAAAGAATTGGCTTGGCAAAAGATACAGGATAACCTTGCGGAAAAAAGCGGATTGGCTGTTGTTATTTCCGACAGTCCCGATCTGTCCGATATTGCAAAGTCAAACAACAATTCGATCTGTACGATCTTGAACGCTTCGGAAGAATTCGCACCGAAATGCCAAAAATTCTGCGGCCGGGTTTATGACGATGCGGTCGCTGCTAAAAAGCCTCTGAAATATAAATGTTATGCGGGATTGGAATGCGTCGCCGTACCGATCACGGATAAAAATAACAGAAATCTGGTGGCAATTACGGGACGGGCTTTTACAAAATCGGAAGATTACCGAAAAGCGACCGAACGGGCAATTTCCGGCGACTGGAACAAATTTCCGCCGACCAAGTTTTTTGATAATGTTTTGATTACGAGTTCGGAAAAAAATCTCGAGAACCTCGCCAAAAGAATTTCGAGATTATCCGATGAAGAAAAGGATGCTCTTGCCAGAGCTGCTCGGCAGGCAGAAAGATCAAGCGTTATAAAAGCGGAAAAAGTAGTAAAAAGAGCAGAAAAACAACCCATCGGAGAAAAGAATAATAAAAATATCAAGGAGATCGATCCGTCCGTGATTGCAAAAAAATCTCAAAAAAAAGTTGAAGAAACGGTAAAAGAAGAATCAAAAGCTACCGAAAAAGTCTCACAAAAGAATGCTGAGGAAGTAAGAGAACTGGCCGATTGGCGGGCATTTTTTACATCTCTCTTGAATCTGGAATATAAGGAAGCCTGCCGTTCGGTTCTGGATTTTTTGAAAGACCGTTACGGAATCACATCGCTCGCCTGGCTGGAAAATCGTGAGAACCGGTTTCATAAAAGCCTTGCCCTCGGCAGACTCGAAACACAGGAAATTCAGATTTCGATGGCACTTGACGACGAACGGCTTCTCAAACTCATCCGTGAAAATACCTCCATCGAATTAAAAGAAAGAAACAAGGTAACAAGCGGCCAGGAATCACAGGAAATAAGACTTTTTCCGGTGATGATCGGCGGGGAAATTCAAAGTGCTTTGGTTATCGGTGAAAAGGCCGACGACGAAAAGATCAAACAAAGTATCGCCAAATTCTGTCAGACGGTTGCCTCGGAGCTTGAAATTTTAAGACTTCGTGAAGAATTATCCAGACGTTTTTGGCTCGATGTCGCCCTGGAAAAGTTTAATGACAGTCTGAAAATGATTGATTCGGATGATTTCTGGTCGCGTCTGATGGAAACGACGGCCGAACTTCTGCAGGCGGAACGCGGCTCGCTTCTCGTCTATGACGAAAAATCGAAAGGTTTGACCGTTAAATCCGCGATCGGCAGAAAATCGGATTATCTGAAAAATTTAAATGCGAATCTCGGCGAAAAGATCGCTTCAAAGGTCTGGAACAGCGGCGAGCCTCTGGTTGTGCAGAGCATCCGCGAAGCCGATGTCGAGCCGGCACCGACGGACTGGTCATATAAAACGGAATCATTTATCAGCTATCCGATTTCCATCGGACAACGCAAGATCGGAGTTTTGAACTTGACCGATAAGGTTGACGGAACGCCCTACAAGGATTTCGACCTCCGGCTTCTGAAATCCGTCGTTCCGCAGATCGCCGTGGCGATTGACCACGCGACTTTGAAAAACAAAGCCGGCGAGTTCGAACATCTTTCCGTGACCGATCCGTTAACGGGTTTGCTGAACCGGCGTTATCTCGAAGAACGTCTTTCGGAAGAAATAAACCGCTCGAACCGGCACGGTTATCCGATGAGTTTTATGATGATCGACGTGGATGATTTCAAATCATACAACGATAAATTCCTGCATCCCGAAGGCGATAAGGCTTTGCAGATCGTCGGACAATGTCTGCGGGAATCGCTTCGCGGGGCTGATATTGCGGCTCGCTATGGCGGCGAGGAGTTTTCGATCCTTCTGCCGCAGACGACTCTCGATGAGGCTGAAATCATCGCCGAACGTATCAGGAATAATATTGCAACAACACAGTTTCCGAACCGGCAGGTGACGGTCAGCATCGGCATCGCCAGTATTTCTCTGACCGTCAATACGGTCAAAGAACTGATCGAATCGGCGGATAAAGCTCTTTTTCAGGCAAAACAAAAAGGCAAAAACAACGTCACGATTTATGAAGATCAAAGACAGGAAATGAGGCTTCTGAATTAGATTTACTATTCAAAATTTAAGCTTTAAGATTCAAAATTTTTCACACGCATTTTGAATCTTAAAGCTTAAATGAAAAACATGGGCAAAAACAACCGAAAAAAAATTCTTTCCTCAGTTGAAACTGAAGATTTCATCGGGCGTGAACGCGAGATCGAAACGCTTTTACGGCACGCCAAAGGTGAAACTTCACATCCGGGAATGCTCATCCTGGCAATGCCGGCTCAAGGTCTTTCCGAACTCTTGCGGCAGACTTACGACCGGCTTTTTTACGAACAGGGCGAAACGATTCCGGTATATTTCGAAATCAAACAGAGCGACAAAACTCATAAACAGCTGGCTGTTCGATTTCTTCAAACTTTTCTGAAACAAACCGTTGCTTTTCGACGCAATGACACGAGAATTCTCGTCTCATCACCCGATATCTGCGAAATTTCCGAACTCGCCACGCCGACCGACGGTTTTTGGGTTGACCGGTTGATTACGGTCTGTACGCGGGAAAGCGAACTGAATGACGAAAGTGCTTTCGTCCGGCAGGCCTTTAGTGCGTCGCTTCGGGCCAACGCGAGCGGTGCGAAAACCTTCGTCATGATTGACAATCTCGAAAGAGTCAGGAATCTTTCGGGCGAAACCGATTTTATCGAAGAATTAAAGGAGATCTTCAAGCGTTCGGATATTCCGTTTGTTTTTGCCGGAAAAAGACGATTTGTTCTGGAAGCGATGCTGACGGGCAATACGAAACTACAAAAAACCGAAATTCTTCAGCTTCATCCGCAAACATATGAAACGAGCGGAAGTTTGGCCGAATTTCTGGCCGAAAAAAATGACGTGAAATTGACCGAACAGACCCGCGATCTGATCGTTCAGCAGCTTCAGGCAAGTCCCGTTTTTGTCAAAAATATGTTCGAAACGGCACGGGCAAATCAAACCGGTCTCGATACGTTTCAAAAGGTTGAAAAAACTTACGCGGCGGAAATCTTCGGCGGAAAGATAGAGGGTTTTTACGATTCGGTTTTTGATGAGATCACCCCGGATGCAGAAGTGCAGAAGCGTTTTGTCAGCCTCATCTACAACGCTTTGACGGTTGAAAAAGAAAAAGTTCCGCTTGAATCATGGAAAAGAAATATCGGTTTGCCGGACGAGGAATTTTACCGTGTCATGAATCTTCTTAATGCCTTCGAGATTGTGACCGTTTCGTCAAATATGGTCGAGGCAAATACGGAAAACGGGGTTTTGAGCGATTACATCACGAAGCGTTTCCGGCTTGAAATCCGCGGCGACCGGAGAGGTTTGGCATTTGCCGAATCGCTGTCCGAATTTTTGAAAAAAGCACCGCTGACGATGGCGAAATTTTACCGCCGCAAACATTCCATCGGTTTGCGGGAGTTGATGGCTGTATTCGACCGTCAGGAGATTCCGATAAGCCTATTGTTTTATAATGTTTTCAAAGATTTACACAAAGGAAAGGCAGAAGAAGAGATTCTTGCAGACATCAAAAAAGACCCCGAAAAAGTAAGTCTGCCGCAGATTGTTTATACGGCCCATACGGTGGCGGTTTATCCGCCGATCGAAAAGCTGACCGAAAAAGAACGCTCGGCGGTCGCTCTCGGATTTGAAGCGGCGGATTATACGGACGATAGCGAGATCGTCTGGATCGCGGCGGAAATTGATTCAAAGCTCGAAGCCGATGCGGATTTAACGACCTTTTGGTGCGACCGTCTGGAAATGGTCGCCCTGATGTGCGATTTTACCAGATACCGTCTGTGGCTGATTACTCCCGAAGGTTTTTCCGCGGAAGCAGTTGCCGTTCTGAACCGCAGAAACGCCGTCGGCTCGAGCCGTCAGCAGGCCGAACTTCTGGCGAAATTTCTCGATGCGGAACATTTGATCCCGGAAAAAATCAACGAAAACGAGTTTGAAATGGTCATTCCGATGGGCGACGACACGGAACTGATCGCCGCCTACGCCGTCGAGGAACTCGCCCGCCGCCATTCGTTCGATACAAAATCAATCAATCAGATAAAAACCGCTCTGATCGAAGCCTGTATCAATGCCACCGAACATTCAAAAAGCCACGACCGCAAAATCTATCAAAAATTCCACATCGAAGACGACAAGATCATCATCACTATTTCAAACCGCGGGTTGCGTTTTACAGGCGATGAAGCGAAGGAAATAAAACCCGAAGAAGGCCGCCGCGGGTGGGGATTAAAATTGATGAAATCCCTGATGGACGAAGTAAAATTCGAACAGGTTGATGACGGAACAAAAATCTCTCTGGTTAAATATCTCGCAAAATCTCCGTAATTGTTGCTAAACTTTAACAAAAATCGTTAAAACTTGTTGACACTTTTTGTCTAAACGTGATAATTTTATTGGTGCAGATAATTTAGGCATTTTGTCTGCAAATCTCATCTTTCATTGGTAAAAGACAAAAAACCACAGCAGTCCGAATTTTATGCTTCAGATAGTTACCTGATAAATAAAATTTCTTCTATCTTCTATTTATAATGAGTTTTAACAAATCTAAAGCGATGCGAAACGCCGAGCGTTATTTGACGCAAGGCAAAATTCACGCGGCAATAAGCGAATATAAGCAAATCGTCGAAAATGAGCCGAAGGACATAAATTCACGAAATATGCTTGGGGATTTGTATATCAAAGCCAACGACAATCAAGCGGCCGTCAATTGTTATAAAGAAGTTGCCGAACATTACAATTCTCAGGGTTTTGCGAAAAAGGCCATCTCCATTTACAACAAAATCTACCGGATCGAACCCGATTCGATGGAAATCTCTCTGAAACTGGCCGATCTATATCAAACGAGAGGTTCGATGGCGGAAGCTCAGAAGCATTATGAAGATATCGCCAAACGCTATGAGGAGAAAGGGAGAAAGATCGAAGCTTTGGCAATTTGGGAAAAAATAGCCGAAATTTCGCCGCGTGACACGGAAATTTATATAAAGATCGCCGACGCTTATTGGCAGGAAGACCGTAAAAGCGAAGCTGCCGAGGCATTTATCCAGGCCGGAAGCAGATTTTATGAGGCGGAGAGATTTCAATCGGCGGCGACAGCCTACCAGCGTTCTCTGGAAGTAAACGCTGAAGATTTTTTTGCCCTACGCGGATATGTTAAATCACAGATCAAACTCGGTTATCCGGAAGAAGGTGCCAAACTTTTAGAGGAAAAACTCGAATCACAGCCGTTTAACAAAGAATTAAATTATCTTTTGATGGATTGCTATTTCGATATGGCTGATCCGAAAAGAGCGGAAGATCTGATCGTTAAACTCATTGAAAGAGAACCGGCCAATTATGCGAAACTGCTTGATCTGGTCAGAGTTTATCTTGAAAATAACGATCTTGAATCGGCGGTTCGCGTTCTGACGATGACATCTGAACATATGTTGGTAGCGGGCGAGGTCGAAGAACTGTTCGAGTTGTTAAATGAGGTTCTGAACAGAAACCCCGAACAGATCGCCGCCCTGCGATTGCTGACGCGGATTCACGGTTGGCAACGCGACGAACTGGAACTGCAGAAAGCCCTCGAAAGATTGATCGAAGCGGCGAATTTGCAAGAAGCAACCGAGGATGAAAGATACGCTCTGGCACAATATATTTTGCTTGCTCCGCACGATGTCGAACGGGCGAACCGGCTGAAAGAAATAAACGAGCTTTACGGATTCGACGATGGCCTTCAGAATGAAGAGAGTCTTCTGCAATCAACTTCGAGTGAAATTCCGACCTTTGAAAGTTTTGCCAATTTGTCCAAGGACGAACCGGCATCTGAAAATGAGTTTCAGGTAGTGGACGAAAGCAACATTTTGGTTGCCGATAGTTTGAATGAAAAAAATGAGGAGAATTTTTCAGAAAACGGCTACAGAGTGCAGGTCGTTGAGGAAAACGTCGGATCAAAAGAATTGACGGAAAACGAACCTGCCGGTAAATCGAACGTCGAAGCCAGATCGGGGCAGGAAGTATTGAGTGCGGCCGATGAAATGAGAATTTCCGAGGAAATTGAAGGCATCAAGTTCTATATTGATCAGGGGTACGCCGGATTGGCGGACAAGGCTTTAACCGATCTCGAAAAAGAATTCGGAAATCGTCCGGAGATCGTTGAACTGCGTGAACAATTATCCGGTACCAATAAAACTTCCGCCGCAAGTCAGTTTGATCCCAACATCAAGGTTTCTGAGGTTGAGTCATCCGAATTGCCGGACGTAAATACAAACAAGGTCGAAACGGAAAGCCCGGAAGCTGAAGAAGAAATCATAGTTGCCCGGGAAATTACCGAAATCTCCCAAGTTGAACGAAACGGTTTTGAAATGCCCGCATCTGTGGAGGCCGACCCAACAAAAGAGCCGGAAACTCAACAAACAGAGGCTGAAGTTGAGCAAACGGAGGTCGTTGATGACGAAAACACAAATAAAGAAAAACACGAGCATTTCAATCTGATGGATGAACTCGGACTTTCGGAATCGGAAAGCGACGAGGTTGATGATTATGACGAACATTATCAGCACGCCATTGTTTATCAGGAAATGGGAATGCTCGAAGAGGCTTTGAGAGAATTTCAGGATGCCGTCGCCTGTGTCGAGGCCGATGACGGAACACGCCGCTTCCTGAATTGCTGTACTTTGATCGGTCACTGTTTTATGCAAAAAGAGATGGCCAATCTCGCTCTCAAATGGTTTGAACGTGCATTTGAAACGCCCGATCTGACCGTCGAAGAAAAGCAGGGGGTTTATTACGAAATCGGAAGTGCCTATGAAGCACTCGGTGACGCCGAAAAAGCCTTTGAAAAATTCGAATTGATCTATGCCGTTGATGTAGATTACCGCGATGTCAGAAAAAGGCTCGAAGATTTACGCGAGAAAATTCCGACACCGGCCTAGAAAATTCGTAAGTTAAAATGAATCGGCGTGAACTTTAAGATAAAGTTCACGCTTTATTATTGTCCGCTTTTCGGTTTGGTAGATAATCACGAAAATAGTTATAATCCAATTTATGGTCGCAAAATTAACGGTCGTTTTATTTGTTTTGGTCTGTCTGATGGTCGGAAGCCTGCTGGTGTTGATGCCCTGGACGAACCTCGGAATACCGGGCGATTGGACTGATAATTATTTTTTAAATTTTGTGGTTGATAAAACAGGCTTTGAAACGATCAAAACGGTGGTCGCTTCGGGTTGGTTTCGCGGTGCGATCACGGGACTCGGCGTGTTTAATTTATTTATCGCCTTTTGGGAAATCGCCCATTTTTCGCAAAGCGTGGAAATGCTCGAAGGCCGAGAGGTAAAGGCCGAAAAATAGAAAGTGAACGAACTTGCCGAATTGAAAAAGCCTCTGATTTATCTCATTACAAAAGGGAATTTAACCCGCGAAAACTTTTCCGAAGAATCAAAGAAAACGCTCCGAATTATAAAAAACGCGGTCGAAAAGGGAATTTCTCTGATTCAGATCCGTGAAAAAAATCTTTTTGCCAGATCGGTTCTTGAACTGACCGAACAAGCCGTCCGCATCGCCGAAAAATCCGGTACGAAAATTCTCGTCAATGAACGGGCCGACGTCGCCGCGGCGGCAAATGCCGACGGCGTTCATCTGACTTCTAATGCGTTGCCGGTAAGTTTGATCCGGCAAAATTTCGGGAAAGGTTTTATCATCGGCGTTTCCGCCCACAGTTTGGAAAGAGCTCTTCAAGCGAAAAACGAAACGGCGGATTTTGTAACTTTCAGCCCGGTTTTTCCGACGATTTCAAAACCGCTTTACGGCGAACCGAAAGGCTTGAAGGAGTTAAACGAAGTCTGCAAAAAATTAGGAAATTTTCCGGTCATCGCTCTCGGCGGAATTGACGAAACGAATTACAAAGATGTTTTGGAACAAGGAGCCGGCGGTTTTGCCGGAATCGGTTTTTTGAATGATAAAATTAAACTAAAGAATCAAAAATTTGAATTTTAATAAATGAGCAAAGGACAAAGAACAAAGGACGATGAGCAAAAAGTTTGCCTGACGATCGCCGGAGTTGACCCGTCGGGCGGTGCGGGCGTTTATGCCGACATCAAAACATTTTCAGCCTTCGGCTGTTTTGCCACTGCCGCGATAACTTCGATCACTTTTCAGAACACACAGGGCGTATTCGGAGCGGAACATCAGACGGCTCCGACGGTTCGCAAACAGATCGAACCCGTGCTCGATGATTTTGAAATTGCGGCATTGAAGACGGGAATGCTTCCGACCCGCGAAGTCATCGAAGAGACGGCGGCGATTATTGAAAAAAACAACTTAAAAAATTTAGTTGTCGATCCGGTCGTCCGTTCTACTTCGGGTTTTGATCTGATAACGGATGCCGCGTTAAAGGCTCTGATCGAAAAACTTTTTCCGCTCGCCGATGTCATCACACCGAACATACCCGAAACCGAAAGAATTTCCGGAATAAAAATAAAAACGGAGGACGACATCCGCCAAGCCGCCGAAATTATGCGTCGGAAAGGGGCAAAAAATGTTCTGATAAAAGGAGGGCATCTGGAGATTTCAGATTCTAAAGTTCAGATTTCAGATTCGGAATTTTCAGAAAAGGATAAAGTTCAAAGCTCAAAGACCGAAGACCAAAGACCGAAGACCGAGAATCGAACCGCCAAAGATTACTTATTTATCGGCGACGAACTGAAAATCTTTGAAGCGGAGTATTTTGAAACGACCTCCACGCACGGGACGGGCTGTACTTTGGCGGCGGCGATCGCGGCGAATCTCGCACTCGGCAAAGATTTAACCGAAGCGGTCGGCGTTGCCAAAATGTTCGTCAATAAAGCCATCAAAAATTCGCCGCATATCGGAAAGGGAAACTCGCCTGTTGGAGTCGGCGGTTGGCAGTTGCAATAGGCAGTGACAGAAGCAGTTGCAGTTGGAATTATACTTTAAGGTTAGATTTTATAACGCCAATTTTTCCTCATTAAACAAACCTGCCGACCGTCATTGCCTACTACCCGCTGTTACTGAGCCGGTGTGAAAATTTTCGGGGATTGATAGGTAACGCCGAAGGTCAAGCCCGTTTTCGGGCTGTTTCGGGTTAGGCCGAAGATGGCGGCGGTGTCGAAACGCAGACCGGAAGCCTTAACTTGTGTGCCGAAGCGAAATTGTCCCTGACTTTCCGTGCCGAGCGGTGTGGTTCCGCGTGTGCTGATGCTTCCGTTGACTTCGCTGGCCAGGTTGACGTTGTCGGTCAGACGGTAAATTCCCGCGAGACCATAGAGAATAACGTCATTTTGAGTAAAATCATTGAGCGGTGCGGTCATAATTCCCAAACCCAAATTTCCATAGACATTCAGTTTCGGGTCTTTACCCTTTTCGACACCGAATTTTTTCTGGGCGATAAATTTTGTGAAAATATTTATCTGGTTCGTGCCGATGCCTTTGGCTTGATCGCTGTTCGGCATCTGAAAACCGAACTTGAGACCGAAGGCGGGCAGATTTTTCGTCTCGTTTTTCAGTCTGATCTTGACGGAAGTCGTAATATCGCCGAAATCATTGGTAGAATTTCCCGTAATGTTCAGAGGAATCGGCGGACTCGGCGATTGCGAGTCAATAGCGAGAAAATTCTGCACGACGCCTTCGATCTGAACTTCGACATTCGGAGCATAGCCCGTCCGGATGCGTATATCGCCGACTCTGGTCAGATCGCCTTGCAAGCCCGAAAGCGGAAATTTTGCATTTTGAAAAAAATCCGTTCCCGCCGTAATTTCGATAGCTCCCGCCGGAGTCGTATCAATGTCATCCGTTAAAAGCGGACGCTGTTGGGCATCGGTGGTTACGCTCAGCGAAAAAATCAAAATAGTTAAAATTGAAAGGCGTTTGAACATTGCAGACTATTTTGCATTAAAAAATCCGGTTTGTAAATCTTTCAATGTTTCGGCTTGTAAAAGGATTGGTGTGCCGTATAATACTGAAATATTTTTTGCATTTTAAGGGTTAAATTCATGCCGACGATAAAAATTCCGATTCCCGAAAATTTCAGTTTTAGAAATACCATCTACAGCCACGGTTGGAGCGAACTTCTGCCGTTCGAACTTGACGAAGAAAAATGGCGTTTATCTTACGTTTTCAGCGGCAAAGGTTTCCAAAAACCGATTTCCGCCCACGTTTATTCAACCGGTAAATTTATAAAAATAGAATTTGCGGATGAAAGTTTGAGTCAAACGGAGAAAGAGACCGTCAGGAAAAAGGTCAAACATATTCTTCGTTTGGATGAAGATTTTTCCGAATTTTACAAACTCACAAAACGCAACAAGGATTTCGCCTGGATCGCCGAAAATAAGGTCGCCCAGTTGATGCGTTCACCGACCGTTTTTGAAGATTTGGTCAAAACCGTCTGCACGACGAATTGCTCCTGGGGGTTGACCAAAAAAATGGTTACGAATCTGGTTGAAAAACTCGGTGAAAAATCTGCAAACGGCAAACGGGCATTTCCGACCGCCGAAGCAATGGCTAAACGGGATGAAAAATTTTACCGCGAAGAGATCCGGGCCGGGTATCGTTCCGCTTATTTTGTTGAATTGGCCGAAACTGTCGCGTCCGGCCAAATTGATCCCGAAAGCTGGCTCAAAACCGATCTGCCGACGAAAGAACTCAAAAAAGAAATGAAAAAAATAAAAGGTGTCGGTGATTATGCGGCGGAAAATCTGCTTAAACTGGTCGGACGTTACGACGGTCTGGCACTCGATTCGTTTCTGCGGGCTGAGTTTTACAAAAAACACAATCAATCAAAGGCGTGTCCGGACCGGGAAATCGCGGACTTTTACCGGGATTTCGGCGATTGGCAGGGACTGGCGATCTGGTTCGATATGACCAAAAGATGGTTCGAATAAACCGGAAATTTCACTGTCTCAAGGCGTTTTTAAAATTCATTTTTACCTTAGGACGTAGCTTGCAACTTCTTTTTGCATAATAATTTACAAGGAAATTATTTTCAATAAAAATCAAAGATTTCTTCGACTTTTTCCAGCATCTCGGCGTCTCAAATATTGAGCGGATTAAAAACGGCTCGATAATTGTTGAAAGCATTTATAGATTTTTAAGGAGAAAAAAAAAGATGAGAAATAATTTGATTAAA
>JBGTRS010000069.1:13075-13346 GCA_041940665.1 Pyrinomonadaceae bacterium
TTGATGGTTGGAAGTTTTGCGGTTTTGATGATTTTAGCTTTGGCGGATGTAGCGAGTGCCCAGCCGCGGAAGGCACGCGGCAAAGTTTATACTAAAGCCGAGGTTGAAAAAGTGATCAAACGGGTCGAAACGAGAACGGATAATTTTGTTGATAATTTTGACGAATCGCTCGATGACAGCAATCTGGACGGCACGGAACGCGAAGATAATCTGATGGATAAGGCCAAAAAACTCGAAAATGAAACGGACGATTTGAGAGATCAGTTCGACC
>JBGTRS010000070.1:0-13322 GCA_041940665.1 Pyrinomonadaceae bacterium
AATCCGACACCGGGCGAATGCGAGGGGTATATCAACTGCCATCTCTACCGCTTGCGGATCACTTTCGGCGAATATCTGAATTTTTATCCGAACGGTAAACACGGCAAAGAGGCTTTGACGGATGTCTATCATCTGCTTCAACCGATCATTGCCGATCTGCCCGCTAAAAATGTTTATTATAATGCCAGCGATGTCAGTGACCGGGCGGAATTTAACAGTATGCTGGCCGATCTGCGTAAAATAGTCTCGAAAAGTCCCCATCTTGAAAAGACAAAAGTGTTAAAACAAATCCACCAAATAGCCGAAGGTCATAGATAAACATTTGATTTATTTAGACTTGGAACATTAAAAAGATGAATAAGCCGGCAAAAAATGCTCATTTTTTCATCTTTTTTGGTTAAATTTTACAATTTTTTTGAAAATCTTTAAACATTGTTTGTATAATAGTGAAGGGTACGGATTCTACCATTCTCACGATTATGCAAATTATGTTTAATTTAGACAGGGAAAAATTACAGACAGAAATAAATAATGAAAAAGGATTTTCGATCATCGAGTTATTGATCGTAGTTCTTATCATAGCTATTTTAACCGTCAGTTCCGTTATAGTCTTCGGCAGTAAAAATCTATTTCACGCGGATCATCAGGCTTATCTTTTGATGGATGCTTTTAAAGAAGCCCGTCAGCGGGCCATCACTCAGCAGGAAACACTTCGGGTTGAGGTCAGCAAAACCAAAAGAGAAATTCGGATAATAAACGAGAATAACGCCGGAGATGCAAGTGATGATGTTTTAATAAAAAGATACCTTCTCGCCGATCCGAAAGATCTCACCTTTGATATTTCTCCAACCAATATAGTCAATACACCGCAAGAACCGACACCGGTTCCGCCGGCCGACTTTAAAGCAAGCGTTCATCCCCTTAGTCAAAATGAAAATGTAGCCACCTTGCGGTTTCTCCAAAACGGCAATGTCACCAATGCCGGTTCAAATGCCATCGGCGACAATTCGGTCGTGACGGGAGCTACATTTTATTTCTTCACACCGGTGATTGACGAGGACGGAACTATAACAAATGAAGGTTTGGTTATCAGAGCGATTACGATTCTCGGTAGTTCCGGCAATTCCGGATATTGGAAATGTCCGGTCGACAACAACCAATGTTCAGTATGGAAGCGTTAACCCTCATGGTAATAAGCGATGAAAAATAAAAAGAAAAATCAGGAAGGTTTTACATACATAGAAGTAATGATAGCGATCGTTATTTTAACGGTCGGTATTTTGGCACAGTTGTCGGCTCTGAGTTTGAGTATGCTCAGGGCAAGCGAGACCGAACAGCGAAACGTCGCCCGCCAGCTGGCCAGCTCGACAGTTGAATCAATTTTTGCCGCACGCGATCTGGGAAATGCCAACGGCATAAGTAACTGGAATGCCGTCAATATGAACAACGTCCACGCTGAAGGAATCTTTCTGCCGGATTGGACTCCGATCCGGGAAGATGCCGGAGAGGACGGAATTCGGGGAACGGCTGATGATGCTTGTGCTTATAACATAAATTGCACGGTTGGCACCTATACGAATAACAGTGATGTGGTCAACGGTTTCGATAGAAAAATTGAGATCACCGATATTATCGAACCCGGCGTTCCGGAAGTCAGAAAACGCCGGATTGATGTCAAGATCAGATATTTCGTCGGCCGCATTGCCCGCGAGGAAACCTTATCAACTCTCATCGCGGATCTGCCGTTTTACAAATAGGTAAAAAAATTATGATTAAAGCATCAACGAAAAAAGATTGCGGTAAAAATATAGAACAGGGATTTTCTCTTATCGAGTTATTGATCGCCATCGCGATCTTTCTGACGGTTATGGCGGCGGTTTTCGGTGTGCTGCGGATCGGCATCATTATGCGTGATTCGATCAACAACCGCTCGGAAACGGTCAGTAATGCCCGTACGGCGATAAACTCCGTCGGCCGCGAGGCGGTCAATGCCGGCTTGGGTTATGCCCGCACGGGAAGCGTTGTTCCCGACGACTTTGCTTTCGGTCTGCTCAAAATTCCAAAAGACTCAGGTGATGAACGCGATATGTTTACGGGCGTTATGGCGGGCAACAATATAAGTCCGAGCCAATTATCCGTAAACGGACAGAAAAACGATGTGGTTGCTTTTATCTACCGCGACCTGGAGTTTAATGGCGGATCACCTTTAATTATAAACAGTGCATCCGCGGTTCCCATTTTAAATACGGTCGTTATGCAAACCCCGACAGACGGTTGTGTAAATTGTAAAAAATATGATCTGTATTTGGTTGAATCAGCCGATGGGAACAAGGCTTTGGCTATAGCTACGGATGTTTCATTTGATCGCTATATTACTTTGGATGACAACGATCCACTAGGATTAAACAGAAAGACAAACGGAAGTGCGGCGAGTCGAAGTATTCTGACGCCCTGCACGCTTTTGGTCACAACCAATTGCTTTAATTACCAACCGCAGGCGACGGCCAAAAGAGTTTTTATGATGAGTTACAGCGTTGACAACGACGGAACTCTGATTCGCACCACCTATGGCAACAACACGGGCGAAAGTGCTGCCGACCAGATCCAAAAATATCCGCTGGCCTATAATGTCCAAAATTTTCAGGTCAAATACTTAATGCAGGACGGCACGACCAGCGACGATCCTTCCAACGGAAATACCGATCAGGCCAAGATGAACGAGGTCGTTCAGGTGGAGATCACCATCACGATCAAAGCCGAGGACGGCACGAGTGCCACCCGAACAAGACTTATCAATCTTACCTCGACATTCAGCACACGCAATCTTCGATACGACAATGAATAGGAAACATAGGTGAAGTATGAAAAATCTGACAAGCGTAAAAATAAAAATTGCAAAAAAAAATAATGTGCAAAAAAGAGGGTCGGAAAACGGAGCGGCCCTTGTCACGGCTTTGTTTATTTTACTACTCTTGATGGCGTTTGTGGCTCTGGCAATTTCGAGAACCTCAACGGAAACGATCATCACCAATAATGACGTTTCGGAATCGAAATCATTTGCGGCAAGCGAAGCGGCACTTGAAAATACGACCCGTGATCTGGTGGATGTGTTTGAAGTAAAAATCGCACCGACGAGTGCCGATATAAATACCGTCAAAGCAAGACCTGTTCCCGGATTTGATAATTACGATTTCAATAAGGAAATCATCAAAACCAAGGTCGCCGAACCCGTTGTTTTAACGGGCGGCAGTTACGGCGGACTATATGCATTGAGAGATTCCTGGGAAATCGAAGCATTGGCGATTGATAAAATGACCGATGTCAAAGTCGCCACCAAACGCCGGTTTTTCAGCGATAGAATTCCTATTTTTCAATTCGGCGTATTTTTTGAGGACGATCTGGAATTAAATCGTCCGCCGTTATTTACGATCGGCGGAAGAGTCCATACAAACGGTAACTTCTTTGTCACGGCGTTTAATAACAGCGGAATTTATTTTGATTCCAAAGTCACGGCCGTCGGTGAAATCGTTAACGACATCTGGAAAACAAAAACAGCTCTGGCTTCAGGATACGACGATCAGGGGCAGGTTTATGTAAAAGATGCAACGGGAACACCGCAGGAACTGAAAACGGGCGAAGCGAGCGTAAAATGTGTAAATCCTTCGGGAACGAACGTTTTTGCCGCAACACCGAAATTGCCCTATTGCAGTAAAAACGCTTCCTGGACGACTCAAAAAGCCAAATTTCAGGGAAATCTCGAAAGCAACGTCAATCCGCTCAAACTTCCGCTTTCCAAGCTGAATAAAGGCTTGATCGAGATCGTCAAACGCGGAAAAAACGTCGGCGATCTGGCCAATATCGGCGGAAGCGTCGTGGCCGTTTCCAGCGTAACGCAGGATGATGACACGCTTTCAAGAGAAAGATTCGCCAATAAGACGGGAATGAGAATTTCTCTGGCGGATTCTCAAAGTAAACTTCCGGGATGTGCGAGTGTCGCCGCCGGACAAAGTTGCGGCGTGCAGTTGGACGGAGCGATGGGCAGTTCCATCGGTTATCAGCCTTTGACAATGGCGGACGGTTATAAGGCGACGGCCTTAAATGCCACCCGGATGGCCATCAACGGAAGACAGATTTGGATCAAAGTCGAGACCGTAACCTACGGAATTAATGATACCGCACCGCAAACAAAGGACATAACCGCGGATATTTTAAGCTTGGGAGTTACCGAACCTGCCCCGACCGGGCTGATTTTGGGTTATACTTCCTTAAACGATTCGCGTTCGGTCATCAAAATGCAGAGATTTGCTATGAAGGGACCGAGCATTCCGAATTCCGGAACTTCTTACATCTCAAACTACACAATCAACGGATCATCGCAAAATCTCGTTGTTCGATACAAGAATGTTCTGTCACTTTCGGCATTAGGAGTATGTACTCCGCTTCCACTACTTAATTGTGAAGCCATTGACACTTTTGCTCCGCCGAGTTCAAATCCCTCGTCCAATTCAACTAAAACAAAAGAGGACGCCGCTCATTTAAAATTGGCAACCATAAATCTTTTGCCAAATTATGCCATCGTTCCGTTTCCGATCCAGATGTTCGACAGCCGCGAAGGTCTTTCCGAAGACAGCACATCGAATGCCAATACTAATATCGGGCCGGGACACGTTACTGCCGCCGGAACAATGAGCCTCATTGATATTGATGTTGCCAATTTGAGAAAATTTTTGAAAGGCGATTTTGACGGCAAATTCCCGGCCAATACGCCGTTTGCCGTAAGCAAGGGAAGTTCTCTGAAAAGTTCGGATATTCCCGATAATGCCGGTTGGGTTTTATATCTTTCCGACCGCCGCGGAGATTACGATTTCGACGGTCAGTATGATATGGAAGATGTTTTTCCGAATGGAACATTGGATTATAATGAAGATGTCAATGGCAATGGAGTTTTAGACAAAGATACCACCTACGAAGGTGTCGGATATACGACTAAAGTTCCGCGTGGACAGGCGGCAACTGCCGACCATTCCTATTATCGCCGCGGTTTTCGCTTGATCAACGGGACGGTTCTGCCCGGAAACTACGATTCAAGCAATGCGAGCAATACGAAAGGATTTACGGTTGCTTCGGAAAACGGCGTCTATGTTCTCGGAAATTACAATACGACGGGGGCTTCGGTCGGTTCCGGCACGTCCGTTACGCCGCCGGAAAATTATTTGCCGAAAGATTCCTCGACGCATATTCCCGCCGCCGTTATTGCGGACAGTGTGGTTATCCTGTCGAACGCCTGGACGGACAGCAACAGTTTTGTCAATCCGTTCGATTCCGGCAATCGTGTCGCTTCCAACACGCAGGTCAGATTTGCAATGATCGCCGGGGATCCGATTACCGGAAACACCTCGATCACCTATTCGCCGAGTCAGTTCGGACAACTCAACGGCGGAGTTCATAATTTCAAAAGATTTTTGGAAACCTGGAGCAACAAACGGCTGAATTACTCCGGCTCCCTGATAAACCTCTATAATTCTCAGAATAATAACGGTTTCCAAAAATGCTGTAACACGGTTTACACGCCGCCGATCCGGGACTGGACGTTTGATACCACTTTCCTGAACGCCAATCGTCTGCCGCCCGGAACGCCGTATATTTACTCCATCTCCTTTACGGGATTCCAGCGTGTAGTTAACTAGAATTGTAAACTTTACGGACTGTTTGGGAACGCGAAGACACTTGGATTCCGCGTTCTTTTTTTATTTTTCGGATCGGGATAACTTGCCAACCGGCATCTGTAAAAGCTAACTTTAAAAACAGAGATGAACGAGCCGGACAAAAGACTTTTGGACTCTCACGGCCGACAGATCCGCGATCTGCGGGTCAGTCTGACCGACCGTTGCAATTTCCGCTGTTTTTACTGCCTGCCGAACGGCGAGCCGCCCTTAGCCCGCAAAGATACGATCCTGACGTTTGAAGAGATCGCGAAGGTCTGCGAGATTTTCGTATCTTTAGGCATCGAAAAGATCCGGCTGACCGGCGGCGAACCGATGCTCCGCAAAGACATTGAAGTTTTGATAGAAAAGCTTGCCAAGTTAAAAGACCAAAGACCAAAGACCAAAAACCAAAGACCGTATTTGAAAGATTTGGCTTTGACCACCAACGGCTTTTCGATTCCCGAAAAGGCAAAACGACTGAATGAACTCGGGCTTGACCGTTTGACGCTTTCGCTGGATTCTCTCAATCCCGAAAAATTTGCGGAAATCACCGGAAAGGATGAATTGGCAAACGTCCTCAGATCAATTGAAGCGGCCAAGGATGCCGGACTCGTTCCCGTCAAAATAAATGCCGTCATTGTCCGCGGTGTCAATGACGATGAATTGGTTGATTTTGCCGAATTTGCCCGAGGGCAGGACATTTCGATGCGGTTTATCGAATTTATGCCGCTCGATTCAGGCCACGAATGGCGGCGGGAACAGGTCGTGGCGGGCCGGGAGATCTTTCAAACGATCAACGAAAAATTTCCGCTTCGCTTAAAGCAAAAATCCCGCGGGACGGAAACGGCCTGGAATTACCAGTTCGCCGACGGCGGTAAAGGCGAGATCGGCATTATCGCTCCCGTGACGGAGATGTTCTGCGGAGCCTGTTCGCGAATTCGTCTGACCGCCGACGGACAGATCCGCACCTGTCTTTTCTCCACGCAAGAACATAATCTGCGGGATGTCTTGAGAAGCGGGGCCGGCCGCGAGGAGATCATCGAATTTATCAGACAAACCGTCTTCAAAAAAGAAGCGAGCCATCAGATCAATCAACAAAATTTCGTCCAGCCTTCCCGCACGATGAGTTTTATCGGCGGCTAAAGGATTTCGGTAAATCAATTGAAAAATTGACAAATCATCAAATATCAATAATTATTCATTCTGAGAAACATTCTAATCAAAAGGCTGAGAAACATTCTAATCAAAAGGACAAAAAAATATGGCGACAAAAATAGTTAAATGCGGAAACTGCGGGACTGAAAATACGGGCTTGGAAAACTACTGCCGCAATTGCGGAACGACTCTGAACGATCCCTTTCAAAACCAGCAGAATCAACAGATGCAGCAACAGCCCAATCAGGGTTCGGGACAAATTCCCGGAGCGGATAAAAAAATTCTGGCGGGAATTCTGGGCATCGTGCTCGGCGGTTTGGGGATTCACAAATTCGTTTTGGGTTATCAGCAGGAAGGAATTATTTTAATTTCGATCTATCTGGTCGGGATAGTCATTGCCGTAATCACCTGCGGTCTCGGCACGCCGATCGTTTTGATTCCGAGCATCATCGGCATTATCGAAGGAATTATTTATTTAACAAAATCCGATGAAGAATTTGTCCAAACCTACATCATCAATAAAAAACCCTGGTTCTAAAATTTTATAATTCTAAAGATGTTTACGGGAATAATCGAGGAACTGGGCGAAATTGCCGGTCTTGAAAAACACGCTCAAGGTGCACGGATAAAGATTTCGGCCGGGATCGTCACCGAAGATACTCTGGAAGGCGACTCGATTGCCGTTAACGGTGTTTGTTTAACGGCTCTCGATGTTGTCGCCTCCAATTCTTTTGCGGCGGATGTTTCTGAGGAAACTCTGGATCGTTCGACCCTCGGCGGTTTAAGGATCGGCTCGCGGGTCAATCTCGAACGGGCCGTAACGGTTTCAACGCGGCTCGGCGGACATATCGTCCAGGGCCACGTTGATGCGACCGGTAAGTTCTTACAAGCGGTCAGAGAAGGCGATTTTTGGACGGTTCGCATCGGTTTTCCGCAGGAGATCGGTCAATATCTCGTATATAAAGGTTCGGTCTCGGTCGAGGGAATCTCTTTGACGGTCGCCAAACTCGCGGCGGACGGATATTTCGAGATTGCCGTCATTCCGAAAACCTGGGAGCAGACAAATCTCTCGCACCTTAAAAAAGGCGATGCGGTCAATCTCGAAGCCGATATCATTGCCAAATATGTCGAGCGGATTTTGCTTTACGGGGGCAAGCAAAAGCAGAACGGCGGCGGTTTGACGCTGGAAAAGTTACGAGAATCAGGTTTTTACTAAAATTTCTTCCGTTTGCAGTTCCAGTGTTTCGAGTTCTTCAAAAAGGATCAAAAAGGCGGTTTCTATTTCGGCAAAACGGTTTTTGATCTCGCTCTTTTTAAGGGCGTCCAGATTTTTTTCGAGTTCCGCACATAAACCCGTGAGTGTTTTTGCTCCGATATTGGCGGAACTGCCTTTTAATGAATGGATCTCGATTTTGACTTCATCTAAAAAATCATTCTTTTTGAAGATTTCGTGCATTTTTTTCAGACGCCGGATCGAATCTTCGATAAAAAGAGCAACGATCGATTCAACCAATTCCTCGCCGACTTCATCTTTTAATTCATTCAATCTTTCGGAAACTTCAAAAATAAAATCAAATTCCCGCGAGGTTTTGATGACCGCTTCATCCGGCGGAATTTGATGCGTTTTGGATATTTTTAACCAATGTTCGATCGTTTGGCTGATCTCTTCCTGCTTGAATGGTTTGGCCAGATAGTCGTCCATACCGGCGGCGAGGCATTTTTCTTTTTCGTCCGCGAGAGTGTTTGCCGTGATTGCAATGATCGGAATATGTTTTTCTTCCGGTTCATTTCTGCGGATTTCAGCCGCCGTTTCATAACCGTTCATTTCCGGCATCTGACAATCCATCAGAATCAGCGAATATCTTCGTTTTTTCAAAGCCTCGATGACTTCCAGACCGTTTGAAACGATGTCCGCGTCGTAACCCAGATGTTCGATCTGACTTTTGACAACCTTTTGATTGATGGGATTATCTTCGGCGATGAGCAGACGAATTTCGTCGGCCAGCCGTTTTTCCGAGATGGTATGGCGGGTAATGAGTTTGTCAGGTGCTTTCCTCCGTTTGTGCTTTGATTTTCCCAGAACCGTCACGACGCAATCATAGAGATCGGAGTGCCGGATCGGTTTGACGAGATAGGCGTCAATTCCGGCATTGAGGGCGTCCTGAGCGTGTCCGCGTCGGCCGAATGAGGGCATCAGAATTATTTTCACACGGGTAAGTCTTTTATCATTTCTGATAAGGCGGGCGAGTTCAAAACCGTCAATTTCAGGCATCATCAGATCCAGAAATATCAGATCAAACGGATCATTTCGGGAGACCGCCGAATTCAGTAATTTCAGGGCGGACCTGGCGTCTTCCGCTTCTATTGCCTTTATTCCCCAGGATGAGATCTGGTGCAAAATGATCTCACGATTGACCACATTATCATCCACGATCAAGGCCCGCAAACCTTCGATATTTGTGATCGGTTCAATTTCCGGTTTGGCTTGAACCGTTTGTTTTTCCAAACGAACCGTGAATGTAAAGGTCGAGCCTTGGCCGTATTCGCTTTCAACCTTTATTTCCCCGTCCATCATTTCGACGAGTTGTTTGCAGATGGCCAGTCCCAGTCCCGTACCGCCGTATTTTCTGGTCATCGAACCGTCGGCTTGCGTAAATGATTCAAAAAGTCTGTTCTGAGCCGGGGTTCTGATACCGATGCCCGTGTCGGCAACGTCGAATTGCAGGTTGACGGCCTCTTTCGTTTCGCCGATGTTGCTTACCTTTATATAAATAGAACCCTCGTCGGTGAACTTAACGGCATTTCCGACCAGATTTACGAGGATTTGTTTGAGTCTGCCGGGATCGCCGCGAAGAGCCGTCGGCACATTCATTTCAACCAACGAGACGATTTCAATGTTTTTCCGGGCGGCCGCGTTGGCAAACATCGTCGTCACGTTCTCGACCGTCGAACGCAACCCGAAATCAATGGTTTCAAACGTAATTTTGCCCGCTTCGATTTTTGAAAAATCGAGAATATCATTGATGATCGTCAAAAGAGCTTCGGCACTTTGCTGAATTGTTTCGGCATAATCTCTCTGGGCCTTATTGAGATCGGTTTCAAGCAGAATTTCCGCCATTCCGATGACGCCGTTCATCGGCGTTCTGATCTCGTGCGACATATTGGCTAAAAATTCCGATTTGAGACGAGCCGATTGCAGAGCGGTATCGGTGGCTCTCATCAATTCCGCTTCCAGCCGTTTGGATTCGGTTATATCAATTCCCACCCCGCCGACATAAACCGAGCCGTTCGGATTGGTGATCGGAAATTTTATCGCGAGCCAGTAATCCTCTGTGCCATTGCGTTTCGGAACGGTTCCGATGGTTTTGACTATCTCGCCCGCCGTTACTTTTTCCTCATCCCTTCGCGTTCTTTCCGCTAGTTCTTTCGGAATCCAGTCAAAATCGGTTTTTCCGAGAAAAGTTTCGGATTCGATCTTGAAATATGATTCGAACAGTTTATTCACATACACAAAGCGTCCCTGAGCGTCTTTTATAAAAGCCAAAACCGGCGAATTGTTCATAAAAGCCGTAAATTTTACCTCGCTTTGGAGAAGTTCTTCCCTGGCTTGTTTGAGTTCGGAAATATCTCTGCCGACGGCGAGAAACCCCGTAATATTGCCGTCATCATCCAGGAGAGGCGTGGTTGAAAGCATCACCGGGAAACTTTCGCCGGTTTTAGTTAGATAAGTCCATTCGCGTTCATCAATCGTGTTCCGGCGAGCCTTTGCAAAAACGGTTTCCAAGCCCGGAGTTAAATCAAATCCTTCTTCATTGAGTTCTTCGGCATATTCTATTAATTCGTCTTCAATATGAATGATTTCGGGCGAAAATTTTCCGATTACCTCTTCCGCTTTGTAACCGAGCAGATTTTCCGCCGTTTTGTTAAAGGTCAGAATAGTGCCGTCCGTATCGGTTGAAATGATCATATAATTGGCACTGTCGAGAATCGCTTTGCGGAAGGCGGAAGTCTCGCGTAAGACCGCCTCCATTTTTTTCCGCTCGTTTACTTCGAGCATCAAGTTTTTATTGGCGATGTCTTTTTCCCGGGCATTGAGCCGGCTTTTTTGATAGAGATGGACAGCTCCGGCGAGGAGAGCTGAAAAGATCAATCCGATCAACAAAATGATCTCATCGAGAAATGTATTAACGGAAGCTGTTTCAAGGGATAGGGCCTGCCACAAACAGACCGTTACGGTCAGACCGCCGACGGCCATGACAACCGGCAGACGATAGGATAAGATCGTTTTGTCATTCCGGCTTTTGTCCCACATTTTGGAGACGAGAACGCTACCGACAAAAATAAATCCGCATGAAGTATGCACCGCCATTCTTGTCAGACTTCCCCAACCGTAAGCCGTCGGAAAATTTATCAGATAGCCGCACATGGCGACGATGCCGAGGGCCGCGACGATTGCTCCGAGCGAGGATGAAATAAGCCGCGAATAATTAAGTCCGCCGTAAGAAATAAACAAAGCGATTCCGCTTAGAAAAAAACAAAGGGCGGTATTCGGTGCCATCCGTCCCGGATGCGAGGTTTCAACCGTTATGTAATGACGCATAAAGAGTTCGTCAATTCCTAAATTCAGGCCGGCAATATATTCGATGAGGGTTAAAAATCCGAGTGAAAAAATAAGCAGGCTTAAAACAGAAACGGTTTTTTTCAAATTCCAAACGGAACAGATCAAAGCCGCTCCGCTCAGCAGAAAACCGAGTGCGGTATTAAATTGCATCGGAGCGAACGCCGGAGAGATTTGAAGCAGGGTGCGGTTGCCCGAAGACCAGCCGATGATGACCAGCAAACCCAGAAAAAAGACAACTAAACCCGCCGCCGTTTGAAAAATAAAAACGCCGGACTTTCGTGAAACTTCGATTGGAGGAGACATTTGATCGGTCACTTAATTCTGATTGGTTGCTTAAATAATGAATCGGACGCGGTTTAGGTTATCTCCGGCGATTATACTATTATTTTCCGAAGTTTGACAGCTGATTATAAAAATACCCCCGTAAAATAGCCGAAAAATGAGCTTGTAATAAATCGAATTCGATAATCTTACGCTGTTTTCATTTTCTGAAATTTGGTTACAAATCGCGATTATTGTGCTACTCTATCCAGTAAAGTATGGAAAACCGCTCTCATATCGAAAACGAACATAATAAAATTTCAATACTTTGGATAACTGCCGGTTTGGGATGCGATGGTGAATCGGTGGCCATTTCTTCCGCGACTCAGCCTTCCATCGAAGACATTTTATCCGGCGGTCTGCCGGGCCTGCCCGAAGTGTTCTTTTTGAACCCTTTTTATTCTTACGAAAATGCTGATGAATATCTCGCATATCTCGATTCGGCGGCGAATGACGAGATCGAAAAATTTATCCTTGTCATCGAAGGTTCGATTCCGAACGAGGACATCAAGGCAGAAGGTTACTGGGCGAGTCTGGGAACGAATAAGGAAACCGGACAGCCCGTCACGACCAACGAATGGGTCGAACGGCTGGCACCGAAGGCCTGGGCGGTGGTGGCGGTCGGAACCTGTGCGGCTTACGGCGGAATTCACGCGATGGAAGGTAATCCGACGGGAGCGATGGGTTTGAGAGATTTTCTCGGCAGTGATTGGCGTTCGAGCGGCGGTATTCCGATCGTCTGTATTCCGGGTTGTCCGACCCAGCCCGACAATATGACCGAAACACTTCTCTATCTGCTCTATCAATCGGCGGGACGCTCACCGATGATCCCGCTCGATGACGCCGGCCGGCCGGTCTGGCTTTACGGCGAAACCGTTCACGAAGGCTGTGACCGCGGCGGTTATTACGAGCAGGGACAATTTGCCGAAGAATACGGCGAACGGCAATGCATCGTCAAACTCGGCTGTTGGGGGCCGGTCGTACAGTGCAATGTCGGCAAACGCGGCTGGACGGGCGGTGTCGGCGGTTGCCCGAATGTCGGCGGCATCTGTATCGGCTGTACGATGCCCGGTTTTCCCGATAAATTTATGCCCTTTATGAATCAGCCGCCGGGTTCGCTTCTGTCTTCACAAGCCGTGATGACTTACGGCAAAGCGATCACGGCTTTACGCAAATATACGCAAAATTCTCTCAATAAAGAACCCGCCTGGCGAAAACGCGGCCAAGAATTAACCTCGGGTTATTCTCAATGAAATTTACGGAAGTTAGTTAAATCGTGAATAAGAACAACTCTACAGAAACTAAGGATCAAAAAGACGGGCAAAAGTGGTTGCTGAACAATGAAAACCTGCCTCTCGAATTGCTCGAGTCCGAAAATACTCTTGCCAAACTCGCCGAAGTTTTCTTCTCTGCCGGTTATTTCCAAAAAAAGGACTCTTCTTTGAAAAAGTTACCCGATCTTGATGATACCTACCGCATCCTTGTCGAGCAGATCCCGGCGGTCGTTTTTATTGCCTTTT
>JBGTRS010000071.1:0-13245 GCA_041940665.1 Pyrinomonadaceae bacterium
GCAAGGTTTTGGAAGACTGGGAAAAAACAACCTCGAAGGTAACGAGCGAATATGTTGCTCTGACGATGGTTGAAATGATGCGCGGCGTCACCAGCGGCGGCGGCACGGCGGGCGGAGCAAATGCCGCCGGACATCCGTTAGCGGGCAAAACCGGCACCGTCAATGACCATACGGATGTCTGGTTTATCGGCTACACGCCCGAATTTGTAACCGGCGTCTGGATGGGAAATCCGAAACGCAAGGAATCCTTAGGCAGAGGAATGACGGGCGGCGGCGGTGCTTTGCCGTATTTCAACGATTTTATGAGCGAGTTTATGAAGGACAAAAAGCGGGAACCATTCCCCGAACCGCCGGCCATACCCGCCGAGATCAAAGAGATCGTCGAACGCCGCAAACGCGAACAACTCGAAAAACTCGAGGAAGCGGAATCCAATGCGAAAAAACTCGGCATCACGTTTACCAAGAGCGATTCGAAAACGGATGAAGAGAACAAGACGATCACGCTTGAGGAATTAAAAAACGGCACGACGGACGGAAGCGGAACTACAAAACCGCCGGATAATTCCGGCAGTGGAGATGCGGGCGGCAACAATGCCAAACCGCCGCCGACACCTTCAACCAAACCGAATAATCCGGACAGTCCGAAACCGCCCGCGACCAATCCGACGCCGAATCAGGGAACCCAGCGAAAGGGTAAAAAAGGTGACGGATAAAGGGATTGAAAAATCTGCTTTAAACTGAATTCGGTTGGAGTTTTCAAAGAAAAACTCTAACCGAATTTTTCTTTGAGTTTGGCGGTAAAACGCCGGCTGACCGAAAAACTTTGATCGTAATTTTTTAAAGAAACTTCCATCGTCCGGTTAAAAAGCGTTTCGATTCTTTCGATCTCTTCAAGGTTGATGATGGTCGAGCGGTGAATCCGCGTAAAACATTTTTCGGGCAAACGCTCTTCCCATTCCCGCAGAGGTTTTTCCAGCAGAAATTTTCTTCCGCCGTCCGTCATAAAAATTTCCGTGTAGTCGCCCGAAGCGGTAATGTGCGAGATTTCGGAGATTTTTACAAAACAAGACCTCTCGTTTATCTCTAAAAACAACCGGTCGTCAATTTCGAGTTTGCGGAGTTCGGTCGGGCTTTGTTCCTCATCTTCGCCGGAGAGTCTTTCGATCGCCGTCGCGAGCCGTTCGGGATTGACGGGTTTGAGCAGGTAATCAAGAGCGTTTATTTCAAAAGCCCGAATGGCGAATTCATCAAAGGCCGTGACGAAGATCAGTTTGAAACTTTTCTCTGTTTTATCGAGCAGTTCAAAGCCGTTTTCTTTCCCTAGTTGGATGTCCAGAAAAACGACATCGGGTTTTTCCCGTTCTATTAAAACGATCGTTTCCGACAGATCTTCCGCTTCGCCGATCACTGAAATTTCCTTAAAATCCGCGAGAAGCGACCGCAGTTCTCTCCGGGCAAGCCGTTCATCATCAACGATTATCGCTCTTTGTGTCATTTTTCGATCTCGATCCGGGCGATTACAAAACCGTTCTTTTCAGACAATGCAAACGAACTCTTACCGGAAAAAAGTTTCTCGAGCCGTTCGCGGACGTTTTTCAAACCGATCTTCGTGCCGTTCAGGTCGGTTGATCTTTCCAGTTTTCCGCTGTTGGCAACTTCGAGATGAAGCCTGTTGTTTTCAAGTTTGGCGGAAACCTTGATCCTGAGCGGCTGCGGGCTTGTCCGGAGTCCGTGTTTGATGGCATTTTCGACCAGCGGGTTGAGCAGAAAACAGGGAACTTTGAAATCCTTTGCCGCGTTTTCCACCTCGAATTCGGTTTCGAGTTTTTCTTCGAACCTGATTTTTTCGATCGCCAGATAATTGCGGACGGCTTCCAGTTCTTCCCGCAGAGGAATTTCCTTCGTCTCGCCGCTCAGGAGCGAATGACGAAGGAATTCCGATAATTGCGTGATCATCCGCTTGGCTCTTTTGCCATCCTCGTCAACCGATGCCCGGATCGAATTCAGGGCGTTAAAAAGAAAATGCGGATTGAGCTGATAACGCAACATTTCAAGCTGGGCTTTTTCGGCTAAGATCGTGGCTTTGAGAGAATTTTCCCGCTCGGTCTGCCATTGTTTCCAATATTTGATGCCGAAATAGATCGCACTCCAGGCCATGATCGTGACGGCATAATCGAGAGCAATCCGCGGCATCCGCGGAATAACGGCGGAAACATCATACCCGGCATCTGTCACAAACCAATAGGAACTTTCGATTCCCGTCCATAAGATTCCGAATAAAACCGAAGATGCCAGCACATAGGCGACGATCTTACCGAGCGAAAAACAACTGACAATTCTTTTGTAAAACTGCCACAAAATGCAGGTCAAAATAAAACCTATCACGGTCCGGACGGTTTTTATATACAGCAAACTCAAAAAACGGTGGGGATCGGCGACCGAAAAAAATGTGATATAGATCAGCACGAGATAGACCAGCCAGCCGCTTATTTGCAGACGCCAGAATGAATTTAATGTTTTATCCAGATTATTAAACATTTATTTGAGAGCAGATTTTATGGTGCGGTCTGTTTCCGGAGCCAGTCGAGTAAGAGCCTTATATACTCCTTAGAAACCGGCCCGCCGGAGTCGGGAATACCCGTCATCATCAAATGATCGGCATCTTTAAGGCGGTGAAATTCTACGTTTTTGTTATGTCTGGTGGCTTCTCTGATCGTCTTAAAACTTTTTTCAACCGGAATCCAGCGTTCGTTCTCGCCGAAGAAAACGAGAATCGGGACGGTTACCCGGCGAAGCGGCGGAAGCGGATCGTAATCCATCTCGCGAAACCATTTGGTCCCACGCGGATCATCGGGAATTTCTTCCGGTGCGGGCAGAAAAGCTATTTCAAACCAAGGTTTCCCCTGAACTTTCTCGATCGCATTTTGGAGTTTCGCCCGGGAAATCTCGCCCCGGTAATATGAATTTTCCAATCTCCGCAATTCAATCGCTTTTCTGATCGTTTTCCTTGAAAAACCTTTTTCCCGCAGTGCAACTTCCGCCGCAAAATCCATCTGCTCGGCGGGCGTAACGCCTGTTCCCGAAACGATTACGACAAATGAAATGTCTCCGGATTTGGTGGCCGCCAAGGGGCCGAGCCAACCGCCCTGACTGACGCCCCAAACGCCGATCTTACCGGCATCGATTTCCTTGCGGGTCTTTAAATATTCGATGCCGGCAATTCCATCCGAAGCAAGATCGTTGAAATCCGCCGTTTCAAATTCGCCGCCCGATTCGCCGCTTCCGCGCCGGTCGAACAATAAAACAGCGAAACCACTGGCCGGAACGTCTTTTGAAAGATGCCGGTAGAATGAATAATCTCTCGTGCCGCCGTTGGCCGCATGAAACACGACGATCGCCGGAACCTTGCCGGAGGAACTTTCGGGCAGATATAAGGTACCTTTGAATATCACCCCACCGTTTTTAAAGCTAACGGCTTCGGCTCGGACGTTGAGTTCTCTATCGGCAGTTTGGTCGGACATTTGGGCGGCGGAAAATGTCGTCATACCTGCCAGTAGGCATAACGACATAATTTGGCTGAAAATTTTCATATTCAAAATACTTTTCATACAAAACTATTTTTGTTCTTTCCTTTCGGCGTAAAAAGTTTTGTTGACGATCTTCCATTCGCCGTCAATTTTAAGGAGCGACATATAATCGGTAAATTTGACGGTCGGATAATCGAGGACGATCCGGGCGACCGCCGCATTGCCCGCAATGTCTACGCTTTCGATCCGGCGTTTCCGCTCGGCCTCGTCCTCAGCCGCTTCGCCCTTCATCCGGCCGATATAATCCTTAAAATCTATCGTCGTATATTTGCCGTCGCGGATAAACATCAGTTTGCCGTCCGTATGAAAGGCCTTTTCCATATATTCGGCTTTACCCGTTTCGTGTCCTTTCAGATAATTTTCAAGCGGAACCTTCACGGCTTCTTTTTCCGCCATTTCCGCCAAAACATTTCCGCCGAAATAAACGGCGAACATTCCCAAACTCAGGATTGATATGATTGCTAGTTTTTTCATTGTTTTTATACTCCTATAATGTTTATTAAGATCAAACTTAAAAAATTGCTAAGGGATTGATCGGCGAACTCGTGCCGCCTTTCAGATTCCAGGGGGCGATCGTTATAAAAAATTCCCAGCGTTTCTGCTTTTCGCACATTTCGGCAAGGGCATCGAGTTCGGCGTTATCAATGAGAGGCAGGCCGAGATAGGGAATTCCGACCGAATGATATGTGGAAGCCCAACGCTCGAAACCTTCGACGGGAGCGACATCGCTGTCACCGTCGCCGCCGAGCAGAGCGATCTCTTTTTTCTTGATCCAGACGATCGTTTCGGGATGCAGACCGGCACGTTTTTCCCGCGTGTTGCGAGTCCCCAAACCCGTTCTGACAAACAAAATATCGCCCGATCTTATCTCTACTTTCTGCCGCCTGGCCGCCGCTTCCAGGTCTTTGATCAAAACGGGCGTTCCGGGTTCGATCGTTTTTACCTTGGAAATATCGAGCAGAACGCCGCGTCCCGTAATGCCCCGTTCGGCGATCACTTCGATGCCGAGTTTGCCCGCCCCTTCCTTTTTCAATTCCTCGACCGAAAAACCGTTATACATTTTTGTTTTTTCATCGGCGAAAACGTGACACATGGCATCGAGATGGGTCAAAGCAAAGCCGTGCCAGATCGCTCCCGTGTAGTCGCGGCTCGAGTACGGTCTTTGGACGAGTTCGCGTTTTCCCTCCATCACGCCCGGATTGTCCGCAATTTCGGTTTGTCTTGCCAGAACGACCGTCTCGCCCGTTTTTATGAGCTTGGCGGCATCGGCGGTGCGTTTCGGCGTTAGGAAATTGAGCGTGCCGAGTTGGTCTTCTTTTCCCCATCTGCCCCAATTTGAAAGTTCGGGCAGAATTTTTTCGATATCTTCGTCTGATTTTATTGTTTGACCGTTTCCGAGCATAATTAAAAAAGAGATAAGCGAAATTAACGAAAATATTTTTTTCATAGTTATTTGATTAAACTGAAATCCCTAGGCCGATTGCAAAACCTTCACAAAGGTTCTCATCTGCTCCATCGTGCCGATGGTCAGCCGCATCCAGTCTTCATAGGGAGGCGGAGCGGGGCGGACGAGCAGACCGGCGGGACGCATCTTGGCGGCCAGATTCCGGTTCTTTTCGCCAGTATAGACCCAGATAAAATTTCCGTGCGACTCGGCAAAAGGCATCTTCAAACTCGTAAATTCCCGGGATAAAAATTCCCGCACCGTTTTGTTCTTTTCGCGGCTTTGACTGATAAAATCCGTATCCTTGTAGGCCGCGATCGCCGCGTTGACGCCCAACGAATTAAACCAGGTCATCCGGAATCTTTTTAGCTTTTCGGCAATTTCCGCCTTGGCCAGACCGTAGCCGATGCGCATACCCGCCATGCCGTAGATCTTTGAAAACGTCCGCGAGACGATGACATTTTTTTCCTGCCTGACAAGTTCGGCCATCGAGTTGGCGGGAAATTCATCCGTGTATTCGAGATACGCTTCATCGACAAAAACGGTCGTCCGCTTTGAAATTTCTTCGCAAAAATCCTTTACGATTTTTGGCGGCAGATAGGTTCCCGTCGGGTTATTCGGATTGCAGACATAGCAGAGCGAAGTTTTCGCGGAAACCCGTTTTTCCAGTCCTTCGAGATCGTGTTCGTGTTTTTCGTTGAGCGGAACTTTTTCGATCTTCGCATCGAAGTTTTCGGCATACCGGAAAAGCATCGGAAAGGTCAGTTCGGGCGTGACGATCTCGCCTTTTTCCCAACCGAACGCCGCTCCCGTCATACACAGGACCTCGCCCGAACCCGAACCCAGAACGACATTTTTCGGTTTCAGGCCTTCCCGCCCGGCGATCATTTTTTCAAGTTCCGCAACCTTTTCCGAGTCGGCATATTGATTGCCGAGACTGATCGAATCGAGGATCGCCTGTTTTGCCTTCGGCGAAAAACCGTATAGATTTTCATTGGAAGTGAGCCGGACGAGTTTGTCCGCACCGCTTCCGGCAAACGCTTCGGACGAAAGATCAAACGATGAAAACGCCAGAACCGAACCGGCCACGGCACTTGTTTTCAGCCAATCACGACGCGATAATTTTTCCGACATAATAAAAAAATCTCCTCTCAAAGCCGTTTGTTGAAACCGGCTAATTTTTTGTATACCCCGACTTTACATGCAAACGCCAGGTTTTGCCGTCATCATTTAATTGTTCGACGATCCTTTCAAACCCCTGATCCGATGTTTTCTGCCAGAAAGTCCGCGATCTTCTCGGTTTTCCGTTCAGTTCCCAATCTCTGTAAAAATACCAGTTGCCGTTTTCAAAGCGGCCTTCCCAAACCTGCGGGACGAGGTCGTTGGCGATAAATGTGAGATACCATTTCTTTGAAGCCGCATCGTAGGTCCGCGTCAGATTCGCCAAAAATATGCGATCGGAGTCTGATTCTTTTTCCGCCCATAATTCCCGGCTTCCGCAGCCGTTCAGAATTTTCGTCACCGAAACTTTGCTCGCGCCGTCTTTGCCTTTCCAGTTGCCGTTTAAGAAATCGAAGAATTTGAGATCGGCTGAATCGCATTGACCGGATGTTTTGGCGTCCGGAAGGCCAACGGTTGCAAAAAGGCTTTTTCCGGTCATGACGAACACGATCTCTCTAAAGTCATCCGGCTTCAGATCGTTGAGTAACTTCGGTCCGCCTCGCGGCTCCATCAATACCCGAAAATTTTCCTCCGCTTTTTCATATTGAGCCTGATCCGTGAATCTCGTAATGGTGATAAAATCAAAATCGGTCTTTTCGTCAGCCCTCGCTTCGATGAATTCATAGGAATGAATATAACCTTTCTGAAGTGCCTGTTTTCGCAAGACTTTCCAGTTATTATCATAATAAAAAGCGGCTTCGGCGTGTTTTTCGTTCTTTATTTTGACGATCGAAGTCACGGCTACGATGTCGCTTTGCGAAAAGATCGTCAATGCAAAAGAGAAGATCAGAAACACGGCAAATTGTAGTTTTTTCATAACTGTAAAAATCTTTCTCCCGATTATTTTATGTTTGAAGAGAATAATAGAATTTAGGCGGAAGGTCGAGGGAAAATCTGTGAACGGTGATATATCGGGTTGAATGGTTTCCGGTAAAAAAAAGGCGGAATCATAATCCGCCTTTTTTATTTAACTGCAAAATCTGCCCAAATAATACGGCAGCATCTTCCGCCACCAGACCCAGTCGTGATTGACGTCGTAACCCCAGACATCCAAAAGATGCGGAATGCCTTTGGAATGCAGAAGTCCCGAAAATTCGCGGCTTCTGTCGGGGGCTTCATACGCTCCCTGACCGGTGACGATGACGATCGAATCCGCCTGCCTAAGACGCGGCAGATGATAATCGTCATTCAGATTTCTCAAATACATATCCGGATTATTAAAATAAACATTGTCGTCGTAATAACCCTGATCGAGATAGTTGTAAATATCGTAGCTTCCGCTCATGGCGATCGTGCCGCGGAAGAGATCGGAATGCTTAAAATACGTATTGGCGGCCAAGAATGCTCCCAAACTGGCACCCGTCGTCAAAGGTTTGGCATCGTCGCCGCATTCGTTGCGAATAAGCGGCAGGACTTCTTCCAAAATATAGCGGTCATACCGCGAAAGCATCTCGACCTTCCAGCCCGGATGCGAGGTGCGGTTTAAGAGGCTGTATTTATTGACCGAATTGATCGAATAAGCCCGGATCAAGCCCGCCTCGATAAAGTCTTTGATGGCGTCAACCAGATAAAATCTTTCGTATTCGAGATAATCGGCGGCGGCGGTCGGAAACATCAAAAGCGGATAGCCGGCGTGTCCATAGGCAACGAGCGGCATCTCCATTCCAAGATTGTGGCTGAACCACGAAGTAGTATCACGTCTCATATATTTATATGACTCCAATATATTTATAATTTAAGAATAATTTTGATTATGTGAGCGTAAAAGAAATCGGACATAACTGCAAGTTGACAGAGAAAAGAACTGTCAATGTTAACAGTTCTTTTCTCCCTGGATGCCGACAGGTTTTATTTGATCATACGGCACATCTCTATTGTTTTTGCGGTTTGTCTTATGCTCACTCCAACGCTTTAAAATTCAAGCTTGTTATCGCCTCGTTGACCGTCACGACCTGCGGTGCAAATAGGTTGCCCTTGGCCACAGCTTCGAAGACGTATGTTTGGCCGACCGCGACATTGTCAAAACGGTAGTAACCGAACTGATTGGTTATAGCTATCCGCAAATTTCCTTCCGCGTCTGTAAATGAAACACTCGCTCTTGCAAGACCTCGACCTTCTCCTGTCAGCACTCTGCCGCCGACCGAAACTGAGGCGGCCGTCGGTCCTAACACCGTGAACTGCCCATCGGAGATCGATGCTTGCGGATCACCATCATTGAACTGAAAGGTATTTGCCCCGACGCCATTTCTGAATGTTAATAACGTTTGCTGACCGGCAGTTCCGATAACATTAAACCGCAGATTGACCAAAGTGCCTTGTCCGGAAGTGATCGGTGGACTGCCGCACGCTCCGGACACGATCAGTCTGCCTGCTGTCGGCGAATTTGAGATGACCGAGCAACTTGCACTCAAAGTTCCGGTTGTACTTGATGAAGGTGCGGCAGGCTGGAGAATTGTCGAATCATAGTAAACCGAGAAATCGAATGATTCGATGGTTTGTCCCGCTAAATTTCCGACCGTTACCGGAATAACAACCGTAACTCCGTTGCCGCCCTCGGCATCGGTCGGTAGTGATACGGCGATAGTCGTGCCAAGAGTATCCTGATTTACCGTTTCATCATCGGAGGTCTTGAGTTTCAGACCGGCGTTCGGCGTATCAAGCAAAGTGGTCACCAAATCTTTTTCTGAGGTCAAATTGGTATCAATGTCTCGGTTCGGATACAATGCGTCAAAAAATGAGCCCGGAGCAGTCCAGTTGCCGGACACCTCGCCAACCAGAATGGCCTGGTAATCTTCGCCCGTTAACTCTTGCGTTACAGAATTATACTGTTTATTTGCCGGAACGAATTTCCACTGTCCGATGATATGGCTCGACTGGATACCGACCAGATACTGCTGAATCCGTGAGGCATCCAAAGAAGTTACCGTATTGCTGTTGTTGGCATCGGCGGCAATCAGTTGGTTTGATGTCAGAGTGGTCAATCCGACCAGATATTGTTGAATTCTGGAGGCATCGAGCGAACTGATGCCGTTGATATCACCCGTTTTTGAAGCCGTTACCGAATAGTTTCCGGTTCCGAGATCACCCAAGCGGTAAACTCCGGCACTATTCGTGATTCCTGTTACCGGCGGAGTTCCGGTCGCGGTCATCGTTACGCCGGGAACATATTTAGTCGCCTGTCCGCCCGGCGTACTGCCGTAGGTAACAGTTCCGTTCAACGCTCCGGCGGCAACCGTAAACTGCCCGGCAGTATTTACAGTGCATGGGGCACCGTCATTAAATTGAAAAGCCTGCCAGGTCAGAGCCGTATTCGTTTGTGCCGGCCCGATCACATTAAACCGCAGAAAAACAAGCGTTCCCGAGCCGGCCGTGACCGGAGTTGCACCGGCGGCCGAAACGATCACCCGTCCAGCTTGCGGAGAATTGGCAATCACCGACAATCCGCTACTGAGAGTGCCCGCCGTTTCAACCAGAGATGTGGCCGGAGTCAGCACGTTCGAATCAAACTCCATGGTAAAGTCATAAGACTCAATACTCGTGCCGGTCAGATCCGATACCGTGACCGGAATTGAAATGACCGAGCCGACCGTCGCGTTCAAATCATTCGGCATTGAAACTGCAATACAGTTCGCCGGTAACGCCGCCTGATTGAGAGTAAAGGTTTGTCCGGCCACAGTGATCGTGGCTGAACGTGCCGCTCCGGTGTTGGCGGTGTAAGAATAATTGACGGTTCCCGATCCGCTCCCGCTTGAAGAGGTATCGAGGAAAGACTCGGAACTTTGAGCCGTCCACTCACAACCCGTTTGGGTGCTAACGGTAAATGAACCGCTTCCGGCTGAATCGGCGACATCCGCTGAGGTCGGATTTAAAGAATAAGTACAGGTCGAAGCGGCGGTAAAATTCGCCGTTTGATTTCCGCCGATATTGGAAAACGAAGCGGAACCCGGTGTGAAACCATAGTTTTGCAGACTCGGCGTGACAGTATAACTGCCGCCATTCATAAGGTATGAAAAAGAATAGTTTCCCTGTGAGTCGGTCGTCGTTGAAGCCGTCCAATCGCCTGAAAGATCAACCGACACTCCCGCCAAACCGACGTTGTTTGCGGTTATCTGTCCGCTAATCGAGTGTGGATTAAGCGTGCCGATGATATTTTGAGTTATATTGCTCTGAACATTGGAAAAGATAACTTCTCCAAATGAATACTGAGCCGTGTTATTTGGTCTGATACTGTAATTACCGCCGGCTTCGACGGTAAATGAATAATTGCCCCCGCCATCGGTTACGGTTGAAGATATTCCGATCAGATTTACCGTTACTCCGCTTAAAGGAGTACTTCCATCCGAAGCAAGCACTTTTCCGCTGATCGTATAGGTCGGTGGTGTGTATTGAACAACCGCAAATGGCGAAAGCGATGTGACGCGGGCATAGATCGCGCGTGTTGCATAATCCGGGGCGGGTGTGTTCGGCGGAAGAACCGTGCTGTCCGTCCAGGCACCATTTTCATAGTGCAGAACACGCAGAGAGTTGAATGCCGTCTCGTCAATATTCTGCGGAGCGGTGAATTTGATCAGGATATCTCCCGAAAATGAGGCGGTCGAGCCGATCTGGTAAGCCGCACCGAAGGAGCCGAACTGGAAATTGGCGGGAAGTGTCGGCACCGCCGATGGCTGCACCTGCACCGCACTGCTCACGCCGGAAGCCGTTACGTTAGAGAAAGTCAGGTCAATACCGTTTGTAGAAACGGAGACATCCGTTCCGGTCGAGGTGGCGGAAGCAAACGGATTTGAAGCCACCACGACCGATGCGTCAGCGCGTCCGTAAGCGAAGCGACTGCCGTCAGGAGTAAAAACAATCTCACCAGAATTGAAAGACTCGAATCTCGTTTCTTGATTGTAAGTTTGAAGTAAACTGCCGTCTGCCGCATTCCAGAATCGAAGTGTGTTATCCCAACCTGCTGAAACAATCGTTTGTCCGTCAGGTGCGAAAGCAACTTTTTCAAGTCTGCCGATGTGTCCTGACATCGTGCGGACTAAAGCACCGTCAGAAACACGCCATAGTTTTACGTCCGCTGTTTGTTGACTACCATACCACAGTCCGGCGGCGAAAAATTGACCGTCGGGTGAGAATGCACCGTGAGTTGAGTTTGCACCGTTGTCGCTAAAGTCTCTGATCACCGTGCCATTTGAAACATCCCACAATCTGACGGTTGAAGGCGAACCGTATCTGGTCGCTAAAATCTGACCGTCCGGCGAGAAGGTTAATGGAACATCCGCACCGCCCGGACCGATAAATTCACGGATCAGAGCATTGTCGGAAACTCTGTAAAGTTTCGCGTAGAACGCCGAAGCGGTTGTGCCAATGACAAAGTATTGTCCGTCGGGCGAAATTATTAATGTTATTTCACTTCCCGTAACAAATGTGTCGCTAATCAGCGAACCGTCAACGGCATTCCAAATTGAATAATTGCCGCCGTTGGTCGTGATAATTTTTTGATTGTTGTCGGCAAAACCGATGTTCGTGATGCTACGCGAAAGACTTTGCGGAAAATCTACGGCACGAAGTGATCCGTCCGAAGAGTTCAGCAGGCGGATTGCATTTGTCGGATTACCCGCATTGGCTGTAGCAATCGTTTCCCCGTCCGACGACATTGCAACAGTAACGGACGTGCTTTGAAAAGGAGTGATTCTGCGAACGAGATCGCCGTTTGAAGAATTCCAGAGCGAAACATTTCTTTTAGCCGTCGCTAATATTTGACTGTCCGGCGAGAAAGCAAGACTTTCCGGCAGTTGCGACGGGGTTTCCGGCTGAAATTGATAAACCAGCGACCAGGTATTTGAGCTTGAAACCTGCCAAACATTTACCGTCGAACTGCCCGAGTCGCTGGTAGCATAGGCAGCGGCAAAGAATTGACCGTCCGGTGAAAAATCTGCAGTACTGCCGTAAGGTGCATTTGTATTGCCTGAAAGTGTAATAACATCCGACAAATTAGATAATCTTTTAACCCTCGCCCCCGAACCATCCGAGGTGTAAGCGTAATCACCGTTCGGAGAATAAAACTGGTAGCTGTCTGCCAAATTGCGAATAAAACTAAAGTCGCCCGAGTTTATTTCCACATTATGATTATTACTGGTTGAAACAAGAATTCTCGAACCGTCCGGCGAAAAACTTAATCCTCTGTCAACATATATAGGACTTGTGCAGGGATCTGATGTGTCCGGACATATTGACGAAGGAATCGTTCGCAGAATCACACCGTCGGAAACTCCGACAATATCACGCTTGACGAGGAGATTTGCACCATCGGGCGAAAATGAAAGATTTGGAGTGTGATTGTATAAACCGGTTGAGGTGAAACCTGTCATGGTTCTGAGCAGTGTTCCGTCCGATAAATTATATAAATAAACTACATTGACATTATTCACAATATCGGAAACCGCGAGAATCTGATTGTCCGGTGAAACATTCGCCGCTCCAGCTATCTGAAGCGTTTGCCCGTCCGGTTTGGCAAATGTCCGCAAAAGAACTCCGTCGGATGTGCGAAACACTTTGACCATGCCTTCCGTCCCCGTCATAATCAGCTTTTGTCCGTCAGGTGTGAACCTAATACCTTTAATACCATAAGCATTTGTCTGAATACCGCCACGCATCCAGAGAATGTCGGGGCGGGTTGATTGCGGGGAGTTGATTGATTCCCGGGATACTTTTTCATCCGCGTTGTTTTTCCACAATGACTGCATCGAAGCGGTTGCCGAAAATGCGATGAATCCAAAAAAAAATAGTGTGAATAAACTTGTCCAGCGGACTAAACGATTTGAGTACATCGATGTCGCCTTAAAATTGCCTTTTTTCATTAAAATTCCTCTTATGAACTTGTGTGAAATTTTCCTTTTACACAATCCAATGCACCAAAAATGAGAGAACTTAGTTAATGTTTTTTTGATGAGATAAAAAAATAGTTCAAGCGTCAGAGTTTCGAAAAACTTAGAACTTTTT
>JBGTRS010000072.1:0-13165 GCA_041940665.1 Pyrinomonadaceae bacterium
GAGCGGAGAATTACCGGTCTTGAATCTGCCGACCGACCGACCACGCCCCGCAATCCAGAGCTTCAGAACAAAAAATAAAGTCTTTTCAATTTCAAAAAATTTATCAGATAAAATTTCAGCCTTGAGCCTGAAAGGAAATTGTACAAATTTTATGACGATATTGAGTGCTTTAAAGGCTTTATTATTTTGCTATACGAAAGAAGAACAAATTCGAGTTGGAATTATAGTTGCAGGACGCGATAATGAGAATCTTGAAAGCTTAGTGGGTTTGTTTTCAAATACAATAATTTTAGACAACAAACTTTCAACAGACATGAAGTTTCTCGACATTCTTAATCAAGTACGTGATAAAGCGTTAATATCTTATAGATATCAAAGCTTACCATTTGAATTAATCATAGAAGATTTGAAAAAAATAGGTTTGGAAAAACGGGCATTTTTCCAGATACTGGTAATCTGGCAAAACTTTCCAATGCCTCCATTAAAATTATTAAATCTTGACTTAAATTTTTTAATGATTGATAAAGCGGAAACAGTTAGCTTGACCGCGACTTCATTCGATTTAATTATTGAGTTCAAGGAGTATAAGGACGAACTTATTGGAAAAATCATTTATAAAGTGGATTTGTTTGATGAAGTTTTTATGGATAAATTTACTCAATCTCTTCTTAACTTGTTAGACAAGGTTGTTAAAAAACCGGAAGTTTTATTATCCGATTTATGTATATACGATTCTTAAACCATCTCCGCCTTCTGATTAATTTCAGACAAAGAAGAAAAAATTGACTAAAGTCTTATATAATTGAATTTCTCGGCTAAACTTACTGGACAATCACAAGACAGGTAATACTTTTGCCGTAAAAACCATCATAATTTTTAATCACGGTTTTTAATTACGGTAAGGAACAATTTCAAAGTCGTCTCAAAAAAGCTTCCGGATTGCTAAGAAAAGCTTTAGTTAAAGTTACGTGTTCCAAATCTTCATACTTCACTTCTTCTACCGGATAGGAATCAAAGCTCAAAATCGAAGCGTCCGTAAAAGCCATAAGTATCGGTGAATGAGTGGCTATAATAAATTGTGAATCCTGATTTACCATCTCTTTAATCAATGATAATAATGTTAACTGTCTTTGTGGCGATAAAGGAACCTCAGGTTCATCTAATATATATACCCCATTCGGAACAAGCCGGGACTGAAACAACTTAAGAAATCCTTCGCCGTGGGAATTGTTATCTAAATTCCTGCCATATTTGTTTGTTATTGCTCGTTGTTGATTCATTACTGCGCCTTTAGCCAGTAATCTTCCATAACCGGTTAGGTTTTCATCAAACTCATCAGCCTGTTCCTCAAGTTCCAAAACCATATTGTGCATTCTTTTGGCATAACCGAAAAAATCTTCCGCTCTCAGGAAGAAGCCGCGTCTTGTCTTTTTGCTCCAGCCAAGAGTCATTTTATCAGCTAACCGGCGTGCATGAGCTAAGCTTTCGTCCGTATGAATATCTTCGGATCCGACAGTATACGAACCGACCCCCGCCGCAATAGCTTCCAATAGGGTGGATTTTCCAGAGCCGTTTTCACCAACAAAAAATGTAACCGGCTTATGGAATTGAAGCTCATCAAACGATTTTATGATAGGTATATCAAAAGGATAATAATTTAGTTTTTTTGCTTCTGGTTTGATTGTAATGCTTTTTAAATGAATCATTTCAACTCCTTTGATGAATTTCTTTCCTTAAACTAACTGATTCGGCTGCTTTGTTAAGGTATTATTTTTTAAATAATGAAAGAAAATCAAAACCTAAAGGTTGATTCTCAGTTTAACACAGAATTTATGCATGAAAAAAGCAGTAATTGAGTTCTTTTAATTTCTGTATAGCTATGTATCGTTTTTTACATTTTCGTTTTACAGAGAGTTTTTGATAGAGTTAAATCAGCTTACCTTGGTTGGATTCAGATTCAGGAGATGATAAACCAAAGCATTGACTTCTACTGCCGTTTCATAGAAAGCGCCACCAAAAAATTTTTTGACTAAATTGAAGCTTTAATCTATTTTGTTTCTACAAGGTTATGTCTAAGAAAGAAAAAGAATTCCTGCTTAGGGAAAAAGTAAATTCCACAATCATGGAAAGAATTGCCTCTCTCTCTCCTGAGCGACGAATCCTTTTTGAGAAAGCACTTAAACAAAAAAAATATGAATTAGATAACGAAAAAGAAAACCGTTTTGAATTCAATGCCGCTCAAAACGTCAATCGACAAAAACTACACAATATTTCGTCCTCCCAAAATTATGAAAAAGAAATCAATTTCAGTCTGCTTTTTTTCTCAAATGAAACAAATATCTTAGAAGAGGACAAATATAAACTGGTTTTTGAATGCGCCAGATTTGCTGATCAAAACGGATTCCATGCCATATGGACACCTGAACGCCATTTTAAGCATTTCGGCGCCAACTACCCGAACCCCGCTATTCTTTCCGCCGCTCTGGCTATGTGTACAGATAAACTTCAAATCCGAGCCGGCAGCGTTGTTTTACCGCTGCAAAATCCTTTGCGAATTGTTGAAGATTGGGCAGTCGTCGATAATTTATCAAATGGCAGAGTCGGAATCGCCTTTGCATCAGGATGGCATCCTGATGATTTCGTGTTATCGCCGGATAATTATTCTAAAAGAAGAGAATTAATGTACAGTGATATAAAAAAAATTAAAAGTCTCTGGCAAGGCGTTCCAATTACCCTTAAAAACGGGAAAGGTCAAAAGATTGAAGTAACGCCTCTTCCGCGGCCGGTTCAAGAAACACTGCCTGTTTGGATTACTGCAAGCAAAAAAGAGACATTTTTAACGGCTGGCAAGCTTGGTACTAATATTTTGACTGGACTTATTGAGCAAAGTATTGAAGAATGCGCCGAAAAAATAAATCTCTATAGAAAAGAGTATGAAAAGCATCACCCTGAAAGATCCGCAATAGTAACATTAATGCTTCACACCTATATTGATGAATGCAGTGTGATGGAAAAAGTGAAAAAGCCTTTTACTTCCTACCTTAAATCATTTCTTCAAATAAGTGAAAAACAATTAAGAGAAGAGCTTGAGGTAGATAGTTTAACCGATGAGGATCAGGAGGCGTTATTCGATTATGCCTTTAAAGATTACTACGAAACCAGAGCTTTATTCGGCTCGCCAGAGTCCTGCCAAAAAATAGTAAACATCCTTCGGACAATCGGAGTCGATGAAATAGCTTGCCTTATTGATTTCGGATTAGATGACAACTCGGTTTTATCAGGTCTTCGACAGCTGAATTCTTTAAAGAATAATAATAAGCTTCTTGAGAACAGAAATTTTGACTAAAAGTACGGTTTTATTGATGCCATCGAAAGACGTTGATGTCAATAAATCTGGATTACTTTTACAACGAAAAATATCGCCCGGACTACTTTGAATTCAATTGTATGAATTAGAACCGGTTTGTAAAAAAGGCTAAGGTAATCATGATAATGAGTCCATTGATAAAGGAAATTTAACTTTTTATAAAAAAAACCTTATAAAAACCCTTATTATGATAGAGAATTGTGAATTTAGGCGGAAAAGGAATTGAGAATATTTAAGAAAACTGCTTGTTTTTTGTTTTAATTATTTATATTAGGATAAAGGGACAATGTTAAATAAGGAACAAATCTTTAAATTCCATCAAGATGGATTTTTGCGAATTCCAAATCTATTTCATGGCAGAGAACTAGCTGAATTAAAAAAAGCAGTTAAAAAGGCTCATGCCGAAGCTTTAGAAGGCAAAGGTAAACATCATTGTTACCAGGAAAATCCTGACGGTTCAAAGACTTATTTTCGAAGTGAAAAAATGTGGGCGCGTGATGCAGTCTTTCAAGCCGTTACAGTTAACCCTCGGCTGCTTGAATGTGTCGGACAATGTATCGGACAACCGTTTTTTCCGGTTAACAACGCTTTAGTATGCAAACTTGCCAAGGGAAACGTGCCGATCCGTTGGCATCAGGATCCGCCCTACCCAAACCCGCTAATAACGGAAACATATGACGTTCCGCATTTTACTGTCGATATTTATTTAGACCACTCAAATATAGAAAATGGTTGTGTGTGGGGCATTCCCGAACATCATTTGGTAGGACATATTGATCTTATAAAGTACCGTCAAAAAGAATTATTCGATAAGAAAGAAGCTTGCCCTCTTACTATGAAACCGGGCGACGTTCTGTTTCATTGTCTTTCCTCACCGCACGGCTCCGAGGGCAACAAAACACTGCAAACCCGAAGCACTCTTTATCTTCAATTTATAACACGAGAGCTCTTTTTTCAGACTCATTATGTGCCGTTCGGCGAAAAAAACACGTTAATTGATATGTTAAATGCCAGGCAATCGCTCGGCTTTGACGACTTTAAGGAAGGTAATATCAGATTGGTTAACAGCGATCGGGAGTTTGAGTTTACCGGCGAGCCGCGCACAGAGGCTTATTACTGGAAAACCCTCAAGCAAAATATGTCAACCGAAGAAAAAGTACAAAAAAGAAATCTTTAATTTATGAAATGCTTTACTTTTTATTCAGAAATCAAACAAAAATAAGGTCTCAGGATAAGACGCAATAAACGCGAATTTCCCTTTTTTGCTCCTAATCCTGGAAGATTAAATGCCCGATACAAAAAATCTTGATAACAATAAAAATTAAAAAAACTCTCCAGTCTTTTATTGCCTTCATTTTAAGAAATTGGGGCAATGTAAGATTTTGCCAACCAATCGCATTCTTTTTTCATAAATATTTTTTTTCACAAATGCAGGATGAAGATTATATCGTGACTGCCAAATATCGCGACGGCAGTAAGCTTAAAATTGATTTGCGAATGGAATATTTGAGTTATTATCTAGGTGAATATGAGCCGGCAAATCTAAAGATTTTACTTTCATTCTTTCCAAAGGACGGGGTTTTTATCGATATAGGAGCAAACATAGGTTTTTTTTCAATCCCGGTTGCACATAGAAGAAGAACCGCTTGTCGCGTTTACGCTTTCGAGCCGATTGCAGCAAATTATGAAGCTTTGATTAAAAATATAGAATTGAACGGTTTGGAAGAAGAAATATTCCCTATCAATCTGGCGGCTTCAAATCTGAATGGACGGGTGTCAATGCAAATAACCACCGGCAATCGTCGGCGGACGTCAAATGCAATTGTGCTGACCTCCTGGAAAGGTTTTTTTAATCATTATCTGTACTGCGAAGTTGAGGCAGTAAGATTCGATGACTGGATGAAATCGAGGAACATCTCACGGATAGACGTTGTCAAAATTGATGTTGAGGGGCATGAATATCACACTCTTGAGGGGATGCTAGATACTTTACAAAAATACCGCCCGGTAATATATGCGGAATGTAACAGCTTTTTCCTAAAGAAACAGAATCTGACAATTCATCAGATACTTGGATTATTATCTCCGTTTGATTATGACTACTACCAGATTAGAGATGGAAAATTAGAAAAAATTACAAAATTTTCCGATTATATGCAGGATATTTTTTTTATACCAAAATAAAGCCGCCGCAGGGATATCGGCAGCTAGTTTAATTGTTGTTGTAAAATAGAAATCTTTTGTCTATGGGAGGTTGAGATGGCTAAAGTACTGCTAATTGTTCCGCATTTCTGGGACCCGGTGTGCGTGCCTCTTGGAATATCTTCGCTTAAATCATATGCCGAACAGTTTGGACATCAAGTTGATTTATTTGATTTTAATACGATTCCGGAAATTTTCGGATTGCAGCGCGCTTATTTTATGGAAGGGAAAAAACAATTTCCTAAATGGGAAAAATGGAACATCGAGCGAAATGGTACTGAAATGCTTGCCTTCCATCAAATTGCTTATTTATACGCCCGGAACCGCCCTGATTACAGTGAAATGGTCGCGGAAATCCTTAACATGAATGAACAGGCGTTCGGAGATTTTTTCGACCGATTGGACTGTGAAGCTTTCGATCGAATCTTTTCTGTACTTTATTCAAAAATTTCAGACGTTTTACTAAAGCTGCTTGGCAATCTGAAGCCGGAAGTGGTCGGTTGTTCATTGTTTAATTCGACCTGGGCTGGTTCTCTTTTTATTCTCAAACGTGTAAAAGCACTGATGCCGTCAGTGCGTACTGTAGTTGGCGGACCCGGACCGATTATGGGAATCACTACACGAGCGGAAGATTTGCAGACCTTTTCCGACGTATATAATTTTATTGACTATTTTGTCATTGGAGAAGGTGAAAAAGCCTTTCTACAAATTTTGGAAAATCGGGATTTTCCACGGGGGATTATCAAACCTGCGAGAGCGGAAAACCCGCTTTTGAAAAGAGAATCTTCTCTTAAAATGGACGAACTGCCAATCCCCGACTATGGCACGCTTGAAGTTAATAAATATTTACAGCTTTCGATTTCAAGCTCACGAGGTTGTCCGTTTGAGTGTTCATTCTGTGCGGAAACCGTATTTTGGGATGGTTTTCGAACCACTGGTAAAACAAATATGTTCAATCGCCTGCATACTCTGGCTCAACGTTACAGCGGAACATCTTTTTACCTCTGTGATTCTTTATCAAATCATGTCATAACTCCACTGACCAATGATATCAAAGCAAGCGGGTTACCTTACACGTTAGACTGTTATTTGCGAGCCGACACGATGTGTACGGACGAAAAACGAACCGCCGCCTGGCGCGCCGGCGGGCTGTCGCGTGCCAGGCTTGGAATGGAATCAGCCAGTCAGCGGCTTCTTAATGAGATGGTGAAAATGACAAATCCGGAGAATATGTCCAAAAGTCTCAAGGCACTGGCAAGTCAGGGGATTATGACAAGCACGCTCTGGATTGTTTGTTATCCGGGCGAAACCGAAGAAGAATTTGAATTAACGCTGGATTTTATTCGCCAGAACCGCTCTTATATTTACCAATCGGATGCCTGGTTGTTTCAATATCATCCAGAAGGTTTGGCTCATTCCCACAAAATTGCGGCTGAAAAAGGTTCGGCGCGGCGCTACAGCGATAAATTAAATAAATTATTTGCGGTTACCCCTTATGTGGTCGATAACGATTTATCTTCAGCTGAAAGATTCGATAGATTGGAACGATTTGTGGCGGAAATGGGTGCATTGAAAATTCCGAATCCCTATAGCATATACGAATGGTTGAATGCTGAAAAACGATGGAATTCATTAGGTCATGAACAAGTCTGGAGTATTAGTAAAAGTATGATGGCACTAAATTCTTGAGGTTTGTCGAAATCTGGGAAGTTTTACAATTAATTATTATTGAGAAAACAATATGTTCAAAAATTTTATTGAGCTGGTTCAATCGCAGGTCAGATCACAACCAAAACAAATAGCCTATACGTATCTAAGCGACTATGATGCGACTCTAAGTTATGAAGAATTAGACCGGCAGGCAAGGACAATTGCTCTTTGTCTTCAGCAAAAAAAAATTAAATCAGGAGACCGCGCACTTCTCATTTATCCGAACAATCTTGAATTTATAACCGCCTTTTTCGGATGCCTGTATGCCGGTGTCATTGCCGTCCCGGTCTATTGGCAAAACGCGAAGCTGAGTGCTATGACTTCCTTCTTCCGACTGATTAAAAATACTGACGCCGGAATAGTGCTGACGACTACTTTGCTTTTAGACAAAATTAATAGGAATTTAATCCCCAAAACTATCCCTGCGATTCAATGGCTGGCTACCGACGGCATAAATGACGAGATTGATGCAAACTGGAATCCGCCAGATATAAAAGATAATGCTCTTGCCTTTTTGCAATATACTTCCGGCTCTACAACTGCTCCTAAGGGAGTTATGGTATCTCATCAAAATATCATTAATAATTCTGCTTTGATTTCTAAAGCCTTTAGTCTACATAAGGACGATAAAATCGTTTCATGGCTTCCTTTCTATCATGACATGGGTCTTATCGGTGCCGTATTACAGCCTGTTTACTCCGGAATTCCATGTATTATTATACCTTCTTCCTCATTCCTACAGAGCCCTTTTTACTGGTTGCAGACAATAACCAAGCAGCGTGCCACAGTTAGTGGCGGACCTAATTTTGCTTATAACCTTTGCGTTCAAAAAATTAATCCGGCACAGAAAAATGAACTGGATTTAAGCTGCTGGAGGGTCGCCTTTAACGGAGCTGAGCCGATTCAGAGCGAAACTTTAGAAACCTTTGCCGGAACTTTCGGTGATTATGGTTTTAAGCGCAATTCTTTCTATCCGTGTTACGGGTTGGCGGAGGGAACGCTTTTGGTATCCGGCGGAAAAATCCAATCTGATTTTTCCGTTATCCGCCTTAGCCGGTCGGCACTCGAAAACTGCCGGATAGCGGAATCAAACCCCGGTGAGAATGAAGAATGTCAGTTGGTAAGTAGCGGAAGGATAAATGACGACCATCAAACTATTATTGTCAATACCACTGAGTTAATGCCTTGTGAGCAAGATGAGATTGGCGAAATCTGGATTGCAGGACCTAGTGTTTCAGCAGGATACTGGAATAATTCGGATTTAACTCGCGAAACCTTTCAAGCTTATTTGGCAAATGGTGAAGGGCCGTTTTTAAGAACTGGCGATTTAGGTTTTTTACGTGACGGCGAATTATTTGTTACTGCCCGTCTCAAAGACTTGATAATAATTCGCGGACAAAATTATTATCCTCAGGATATTGAAAAAACTGCTGAGGAAAGTCATCACACTTTACGTCGCGGAGGCAGTGTTGCTTTTTCGATTGAGTTTGAAGAAGAAGAAAGATTAGTCGTTATTCAGGAAATAAATTTTAAGCAGTTTCCTGATACGACCGAGGTTATTAATTTAATTCGGAAGGAAATCGGCATGAAGCATGGGTTATTTCTTTTTGCCATCCTCCTTGTTCGTCCCGGAAGCCTTCCCAAGACATCGAGCGGAAAAATTCAACGTTTCATTTGTAAGAACCGGTTCCTTCAGGATTCTTTACAAGTGGTGGATGAATGGCGGGAAAATACCGCATTCAATAATTTAGAGCCGATAAAACCGCCCCATTCTGTTGACTTTTCTGAAACAAATCCGCTTTTTACAACCAATATTTCTACGAAGTTAAATAATATCTGGAGCGAAGTAATCGGAAACCGTCCAACTGACGGAACAGATAATTTCTTTACTGCCGGTGGAAATTCTCTATCCGCTATGCAGGTAGTCGCGCGTTTGAATGAGGCTTTCGCAAAAGATTTTCCTTATAACCTTGTTTTTGAAACACCTGTTTTTGCTGATCTTGTCAAAAGAATTGAAGATATAGTTAATACACCCTCGGCACAAATGATGGTTCCTTTCCAAAAAGTGACCAGAAAGGATGAATTACCCCTTTCCTTTGCTCAGGAGCAAATCTGGTTTCAGGAGCAGATGGTTCCAGGCAATCCTTTTTATAACATTACGCTCGAAACCCGTCTAAAGGGCACGTTCAACATCCGGCTGTTTGAAGAAAGTGTAGAGAAAGTCTTACAGCGCCACGAAATTCTTCGGGCAATCTTTTTTACTGACAAGGGGATTCCTTTTCAATCTATCAAGACGGACATCTTTTTTGAGGTGAGGACTGTTGATTTAAGCAATTTACAGCAGTCCGAGCGTCAAGCGGAAATCGCCCGGTTACGGTCTGAAACGGCAAATACCCCGTTTGATTTTGCAACCGGACCGTTCTTAAAAGCCCAATTATTACAACTCGCAGCCGATGAGCAGATTTTGTTGTTGTCAACCCATCATATAGTTTGTGATGGATGGGGCATAAGTATTTTAATAAAAGAAATAAATGCTTATTATTCAGCACTTATCAATAAACAACCGCCGGTGCTTCCTTCTCTAAACCATCAATACGTTGATTTTGCCCTTTGGCAAAAGAATAATTCAAATTATCAAAAAGAAGCACTTTACTGGCAAAATAAACTTAAATATTTACCGTCGAATAACCAGCTCCCAACCGACTTCGAAAAACCACGAAAAAGAAACAACCAGGGATCCCGTATTTCCAGTGAATTCACACCAGAGCTGACCGCCGATCTAAAGAAATTTTCCACCTCAAACGATGTAACGCTATTTATGGTGATGCTTTGGGCATTGAAAATATTGATTCACAGATGGACTGGAGAACCGATAGTAGCTGTTGGGACAGTAGTTGCCAACCGAAACAGCCGGGATGTTGAAAACCTGATCGGATGCTTTATGAATTTTATCATTTTTTGTACGGATTTTTCAGGTGAGCCGACAGCCCGGCAAATGCTCGAACGTGTTAAAATAAATACGCTCGAAGGCTTCGCTAACCGTGATTACCCATTTCAAGAACTGGTAAAAGCTCTTAATCCCTCAAGAAATCAAATCGATAATCCGCTTTATAATGTAGGACTTTGGGTTCATAATTATCCGGTTGAACAGCTATTCGAAGACATAATTGAATCCGAAACCCAAATTGTAGATACGCAAACATCCAATCTTGATTTGCGTGTTATTGTTACGGAAACATCAAACGGCACGTTCAAAATAGACTTTGAATTTGCCTCGCAATTATTCGAATCTGAAACAATAAGTGCTTTATCGCGCTCATTTCTTTGTCTGTTGGAAACATTTTGCCGTAATCCCGACCAAAGTATTTCGAAACCTCTTTTGGACGAAAAAATTCAACATCCGCCCGACGAGATTCTTAATATTAATATCATCTCGAATTTTACGGCTCAACCGATCGATTCCTTTCTTTCATTCTGGCTTGAGAAATTCGAAATGAAAGCCTTCATTAATTCTGCCCCTTATAATCAAATTTTTCAGTATTTGCTTGAACCTCGAGTCTTACCACTCCGGAAGGGGCAGGAAGTAAATATATTTTTAATAAGTCTTGAGCATTGGTTTATTATACAATCTGATATTATAGATGCCGGACGTCAGAAACAAATCGAAGAAATAATCGGGCAGTTTACCGATGCCTTAAAATCTGTCGCTCATAAAAATTCGGGAATCTATCTGATTGGAATTTGTCCAAGCTCGCCGGAAATTTTACAAAACGAACTCTTATTGGATTTTTTTGAACGAATCTATAAAAAGGTTCTGGAAGAGTTGAGCGATGTCAATGGAGTTTATCTCATTGATTTGAATGAGGCGAGCCGTCTTTATAAGGTTGAAAGAATTCACGATGCATTCACGGACGAGTTAGGCAATATTCCTTTTACACCTGAATTTTTCGCCGCAATTGGAACTTTTTTGTTACGTAAACTTTTTGTACTTTTAAGTCCCCCTTATAAATTAATTGCTCTCGATTGCGATCAAACTCTTTGGAAGGGAATTTGTGCTGAAGATACCTACGAAGGCATTGAGATTACGTCCCCTTATAAAAGCTTGCAAGAGTTTATGTTGCGGCAAAAAGAGCGCGGATTGCTTTTGGCATTATGTAGCAGGAACAATGAATCGGATGTGGTTGAGGTATTCCAAAATCGACCCGATATGGTTTTAAAATTAGATGACATTGCCGCTCTCTATATAAATTGGGACTCAAAGCCAGAAAACCTCAGAAAGTTAGCAGAAGATTTACAAATTTCACTGGATAGTATTGTTTTTTTTGATGACGATCCGGTAGTATGTGCTGAAATCCGTGAAAAATGTCCCGAAGTTTTAACCCTGCAATTGCCCCCAAAACCCGACGAGTTTCCGAGATTCCTGGAGCATATCTGGGTGCTTGACGGGAGCAAAACGACAACTGAAGACAAGCATCGAACATTGTTTTACCGGCAAAACCGTGAGAGAGAGCAAATCAGGCAAAAATCTCTTACCTTGGCGGAATTTCTTACTAATCTGGAGTTGCGAGTTGTGATTTCGGAAATGCAGCTTGAACATCTGGAACGGGTTGCCCAACTGAGTCAACGCGTTAATCAATTTAATACCACAGAGGTCAGACACTCGCCAAGTGAAATAATCCAATTAATTTGCGATAAGAAATGCGAATGCTGGACCGTCGAGGTAAGCGACAATTTCGGCGATTACGGGATGGTCGGCGTAATTATATTTGCTGTCGAATCAAATATTTTAAGAATCCGAAAGTTTTTGTTAAGTTGCCGTGCGCTGGGTCGAAATGTTGAATTTGAGATGCTGAAAAAAATTACCCGGTGGGCAATTGAACATGATTGTTCTCAAATAGAGGTTTTATTTTCATTAACAAAGAAAAACATTCCCGCCTTAAAATTTTTTGAAAAGGTTTACCGACAAACACTTCCTGAAAATGAAACAAAGTATCGCTTCCGTAGTTCGGTTGAGGAAATTCGCGTCCAGCTTGAGCAGAAAAACTATGCTGAAGGTATCTCATCTGATTCGGAAACACTTTCGGATGGTTTAAGGTCTTCTTCGCGGTTTGTCGCTACTCATGGCAAATCTGAAATATTAGCTATGATTGCTAGGGATTTTTGGAATGCGGGCACTATTTTGAAAACCGTCAACTCGAAAAAACAAAACCGATCTAACTTCAAAACCGACTACACTGCCCCGAATTTACCGCTTGAAATCTTTTTGGCAGATTTATGGTCTGAAATTTTAGGTTTGGAGAGAATAGGTATCCATGATAATTTTTTTGAATTCGGCGGGCATTCTTTACTGGCAACGAGGCTTTTATCCCGTGTGCATGACGAATTTCAAGTCGGACTGAATCTCTATACTCTATTTGAAAATCCGACCATTTCGAGTTTTTCAAAGGTTCTGGCTAATAAACTGACTGAGGAAATCGTCACTGGGGAAATCTTGGAAATTTTGGGAGAAATTGAAAAACTCGACGAAAATAAGATCCGGGAGTTAATCAATAAGGCTGAGTAGCACCAAAATGAAAAGAAGTATATTCTTAATCCCGAAAGCCTCAATAAACTACACACTTTGTCGGACATAGTAAGCTTACCGACGAAACATTTTCATTTTTCGATTAGTAAATTAAATATTTCAAATAAGTAAAAAAGTCTGATAAATGAATGATGAACATTATAAAGAGTTGCTATTATCATGTTCATGCTAATGAATGTTATTGGTAAGCAATGTTGATTCTGTATGTAAGATGAGAATGTAAAGAATAAACGGTTGCTTACGCCACTTATCACAAACATAAAGCCTTTGGGTGGTTGTTTGGGTGTGTAGCCCTAGGGTAT
>JBGTRS010000073.1:0-12852 GCA_041940665.1 Pyrinomonadaceae bacterium
CGGTATTTCCTCCAAAGCTCAGGCTCCGGTGCATTGCAGCCAGCCAAGGAGCTCTCTCGCAGTCTGCTCGTGGCCCAAGACTGCAGTATTCATTGCATCCAGTTCTCCACTACTCGTCCCAGGACTATCCCGCGGCCCGTAGACGCCTTTCTCATCCAAGCCTCTTTCGACCTGCAGATATGACAGGAATTCCCGCATCAGATCGCGTTTGTTTATAGAAATATCAGACATTTTGTTCGGAAAGTACTCTTAAGAAATAAAGAGAGGCACAAGTTTTCGAACCGACTTGTGCCTTTATATTATGAGATAAAGCTTCTAAAAACAAGCATTTATTTAGTATTCACCCAAGAATCTGTCTCTTTGCGGCGGCGGCGGTGACGGACAAGCTCCCTGCGTATTTAGCATTCGAGCATTTTGCTCCAATTTATGCCGGGCAAACCAACGCGAATAATTCCAGGTGCGAAAATCGTTTTCCTGTCTGGCTTCGTTCAAACGATCCGACAAATTCAGTTTTACATCGCATTGCTGTTCGGCATTGATCGAGTCCATCGATTCCATAATCGCCGGAATCGCATCATCGCTCAAACGCGAGTTATACTGAGCGTCGAACGCCCGACCTTGCTTCATCAAATTTATATTCGTTCGGACGATAAAATCATCCGGGTTCATTACGTGAAGAGTTCCCAACACAAAAAGTGCGATCCAAACCGTTCCCCAGGCAAACTGCTGTCTGGCACCGCGTAAGACCGTCATCGCAAACCAGACGAAAACCAAGGCGAGAAAGATCATAAACGCCATCGGATAAAACCGGTCGGTCGTCAATCCGTAGCCCCAATTTCCGGTGTAAAGCAGAAGTCTCTGCATCGCGGAAAGCATTATAACGAACAGCAAAACGAGTTGAATGCCCGCCAGGGCACGGAAGATCTTTTCATTGATTGGTTTATCTTTTCTGAGTAGCCAATGCGAAAAAAGCAGGATCGGCAGAACGAGGGCGGAAACCGCAACGAGTTCGCCGAAACCGCGGCGGGCATATTCGGCCAGTTTGAAATTCGGTGTTGACTGCACCAGATCCATCCCGCCGAAAAGATATGGAATCTGAACGATGACGAATGATAAAAACAAAAGATTCATCAACCCCAAAATAACGGAAGTTTCGATTGCTCCGAGCGTCAGGGAGGCGGGCAAAACCGTATTGTCAAAATTTTTCCAATTCCAGTTTTTTCTCTCTTCCTGGTTTTTCTTTTCCTTGTTTTCTTCCTCTTCCCGCGATTTTGCAAAATTTTCCAGACGCTCTTTGACCGCTTCCTTTTCGTCCTTATCGTCTTCTTTTAAGGCATCTTCGGAAGTATGTTCGGTCACGCTTTTGACGGGCTGTTTGATTTCGGGATTGATCGAGAGATCGCTTTTTGCCACGGAAGAATCCGCATTTACCAATCCGCTGAACATCGCCGAACGTAAATATCCGGCGACGATCCAGGTTAAAAAGCCGATCAAAGCGACGTGCGTAAAGACAATTTCGGGATCGATCCGCAATGTGTTTTCGACGATGCCCTGAAAAACCGCATCCGCCGCCATAAACAATGCTCCGAAAACAAATATGATCGGGGCGGCGACCACCAGACCGCGAATGACGGAAATGATATGTTTCGACCACCCCGTCTGCGGAATCGTTTTCCAGGCGATGTCGTCGATCAAAAGCAAAAACGGAGCGATCGCCGCACTAAATCCGGCATAGGCGGCGGCAACCGCATAATGAAAAAATCCGGCGATCTGCGTTTTTATCTTTAAAGCGGGCAATGTCAGAAGCGATAAAATCCCGAGGATGGCGAGAAGATTCAAGAGCCTTAACTCGATCGAATCACGCCAGATAAACATCAACGCAAAAAACATCAACGCACCGTGCAGGGCGATCGTCTGCGTCGTCCAATTCTCCTGTTTTCGTCGGACGGTGATCGCCACCAGAGCCGCCGTTACCAGACCGATCCAAAGAAAAATATTCAGTCCCCAGGGCGTTGCCCTTAGAAGCATATCGCCCGTAATGCCGAGCAAAACCGCCGCCTGCAAAATCTCCAATCCCGTTTTTGTTTTTTCATTCATAGCTTTTTCATCCGTGTCTATCTGTGTGAATCCGTGGATAATTTTCTTAATCCCATTTCAGTTTTTTCACTTAAAAGGCTTACATCCGGGAACGAACTTCGTCTGAAGAAAATTTTCTCGGCAAATTTCCGTCCGATCTTTCCACGCAGAAACTTAAAGCCGAGCTCCAAAACCGTCTGATACGAAAATGTTTTCAAGATGTATCGAAGCCAGAGCCGCGTCATAAATTTGGCCCGGAACATTTCGCCCGAATACATCAAAAGAACTCCTTCATCATCGGTTTTCATCCTTTCCAAAACGACTTCGGAAGCAAATCTGGAAAGCCGCAGACAAGGGTCGAGTCCGCCCGCCGTGAGAGGCGAAACCGCACCGGCCGCGTCGCCGATCAGAAGACCTCGTTCATTGGCGATATTTTTTAAAACTCCGCCGACGGGAATTCGCCCGCCGCGTGTTTCCTTTAAAACCGCCGTTTTCAAATCAAAATCTCTGTGTGCAACTTTTTTCTTGAACTGTTCTAACGCTTCCCGCGGATTAAATCCAGACGGATAACCACCCACGCCGACGTGGATCTCCTCACAATCGGAGGCAATCCAGGCCAGATAACCGGGCGAAAGTTCGGCATCGAGAAAACAATGCAGACGCGGTTCGCTGTTCGAAGAATTTGCTTTGTAAACTTCCTCATACCCGATGATCCATTCCTCGTTTTCATCCAACCACAGATTCTTCGCGACACGCGACCCGGCACCGTCGGCACCGATCAGAACTTTTGTTCTCACCTCAATCCGCTTTCCCTTTTTTTCCAAATTGACGGTCGTTTTGTAACCCAACGTTTTCAGGATATTTTCGATGTGAAAATTAAATTCAGGCTCAATGTTTTCCTCGTCCGTTTCGCTCGAAATAAAACGGGTGCCGTTCATAAACTCGACACCCGCATCAATGCATTCCTGCAGAAACCTTTGATACAAAACGTCCATCTTCCCGACGCGGAATTCGGGCAGATCGCTGGTCATTTCCAGAGTTTTCAGTTTCGGCGAATAGAGCGTAACATCCTTGATCGGACGGCCGAGCGTTTCGGGCGGAAACTCAAAATCCTCAAACGTCTTGCGAACGAAAATTCCGGTCGTGTGAACGCTTTTTGACAAATTTTCCTTGCGGTCAACGAGCAGAACTTTTGTCTTTTCCCGTGCAAGCAGCCTCGCACATTGCAAACCCGCCAGTCCCGCCCCGATTATCACTACATCAAAACTTTTCATATTTTTGGAATGAATTGGTTGAAATAAAATCAGCTTCCCTTCATCGCATTTATCAATGCTTCCATGTGATTGAGATATTTTTCCAAAGCGTCTTTTCCTTTTTTCGTTATTTTGTATTCGGTCAGAGGTTTACGGTCTTGGAATGATTTTTCGCACGTCAGATAACCGGCGTCTTCCAATTTTCGGGCGTGAACGCTGATGTTTCCGTCGGTCGTATTGAGGAGATTTTTAAGATCGCTAAACGAAAGTTTTGTGTTTGCCGCTAAGGCCGAAATAATTCCCAGACGCATCCGTTCGTGAATAACTTTATCCAATTCATTCGAAACGGTTTCCGCCGCTTTTTCCGCTTTGACGATCTGCGGTTTCGGCGGCGTTTCATCTTCCGCTTCGATATTTTCTGCCAATGCTAAATTTCTTTTTGCCATATTTTACTCACTAATGTCAGCAGCGTTTGCGTAAGCAAATGCGTATCAAACGCACCGGCTCACCTCGGATGCTACTGACTTACTTTCTACACAAATCCAAAACTCCTTTACTCCTCTACTCAAACTTATCCGCCGTAATTTCTACCGATAATAAGACCGAAAACGATATGCACAACGCCGAAGCCTAAACCCATCAATAGATTTCCGTAAGAAAACGGGACGAACACCGCAACCGCACCGAGCAGAATGAAAATCCAGCCCATCAGAGGCACGGCTTTGACCGAATAGGCTCCGCCCGTAACGACCGCCGTTCCGTAAAGCGTCAGCCAAACGCACGGCAGATACTGAAAAAGCCCGTTATAATACAGCAAAGCGGTCAAAATAACTCCCGCAAAGACCGGCGGGGCAAAACCGTTGGCAAATTTTTTCGCCGGAACGGATGTTAAGGAAGTCTCCACCGTTTTCGATTTCTGCCACATTGCCAACAACCCGATGGCAAACGCGAGACAGGCTTCAACCAGCCAGGTTATCAGCCAGAAACGCCAGTTCGTCTGAAAACTGGCGATGACGCTCGCCCCGACCGCCGTCGCTCCCATCAAAGCCCCGCCGTAACCCGGAACCGCCGTAAACTCGGTCGAACGCTGCATCGCCTCGCGGATAAACTCCAGATTTTCCATCGCCCGTCCGTGCAGACTCGGCGGTTCATCCTTGATTTTTTCTTCTTTTGTTTTGAATTTATGTAAAGTCGCCATCGTATTAGAAGTTACACTAAAGCTGTTTAATCTGTCAAGAACTTTATAATATAAAGTTTATTGGCAAAAAATTTTATTCAGCTTTCAATGTCCAAATCTTCTACTTCTTTTGAGATAATGATTTGAGATTTTCTGAGTTCCTGCTAAAACAAATTTTCCTTCTTTCCACTCATAATGCTGTCTTTCGATAACGCTCGGACAACATTGTGCATCACTTGCTCCGGTAATATATTTTTCGATTATCAATTCTCCGTGAGCAATAAAAGCAGTTGCTAAAGCTTCGTTTGTTTCATAAAACTCAAAACTTTGAACAAGTTTTGGTTTAGTATTCTCATCTAAATCGAAAATATAAAGAATATGGTAAGCCGCGTTGCCATCTTCGATGATGATCGTCACTAATGTTTTATCTCCCTCTTGATAATTTACGCTTTCCAAAGATAAAAATCTTCCTTCCGGTTCGGTAAATTTTCCGTTTTTTAACGTAAAACTTTTTCCCGAATCGCCGGATTTTTCCGTCCAGGGATATGTAAAATTTCTGAAATCAATATCGTAAATCGGTCTGGAAGTTTCATCTTCTTTGCTCGTTGCAGATTGGTTTTGAATCGGTTTTGAACTGTCGGCAACCGTTTCGGGCTGCACATTACAGCCGATAAAGAGTGTCAATAGAAAAATTATGAGTAAAATTCGCATTTCAAGGGAACTCCTTTAGTAAGTACTTTACGCCTCATCCGTGATCTTGTCTATGATTTTTTCGAAGGCTTGGAATATTTTTGAATCACCTTTTCCCGCAGAGGTTTGGCCGTGTTGTTTTCAAACTTTGTTATAAATAGATAACTTCCGACGAGCAAGAAGCCGAGAAGAAGACCGACAGCGAATCTTATGGGAAATTTCGCATCACGCCAGACGAAATAAAACACAAGGAGCAGAAGACACATTGCCGGCAAGATCGTCCAGATGCTGTTTATCACGCCGAAAGTATTGACCATCGTTAGCGAAAAAAGATTGGCGTCCGTTAGAAGCGGTTGCCAGAAGGAGTTATGCGGAAAATTGAGTTCAGTCGGGGCGAACGGATATGTAAGCAGGGGAAGCGTGCAGAAAATAACGGAAACCGAAAATAAAAGTCCGCGGAAATAACTCGGATAATCTTCCGCGTCACCGTCAAAAAAGGAATCGAGCAAGAGAGGCATAATGATTATCAGATATCTCGCCCCGACCGATTCGCCCGCGTATTTTTCGGCGTAACCGATGACGGCGAGAACGGTAAAAATTATCGCGGCGATCTTTATTCTATGCCTTAAAGTTCCGCCGTGTTCGGAGTCGAAAAACGTAAAGACCGAAAAAATGAATATCGGCGAAAAGAAAAATAAACCGCTGGCCGGGCTTACGAGAAATTGATACGCGGCGGAAAAAGTCGGATAAGTCAGATCATATTGCGAAAAAACGGCGAAGGGCGATCCGAAAATAATCTGGTAATAAACGGCTAAGATTATAAAAAACGGAGCGACTCCGGCGATATAAAAAAGTACGCGGCGGAATCTGTCACGCGATTCGGTAAAGTTCAGACCGATGCCGAAAATTATCAAAGGCACGATCGCCGTCAGTTCGCACAAAAGAGAAAATCCGAGCAGAAGTCCGGCGGTAAAACACCTTTCGGGCAGAACTCTCGGCGAATCGAAATTAAAACGAAAGGCCATATAAACCAGCACGGCGACGAAAACGTGCGGAAAATAAAGCAGGCTGTAGGGAAAAAGCGGCGTGGCAAAAAGCAGTGTGCCGAGCGAGAAGGCATCAACCTCGTTGCTGTAAAGCCATAAAGCGAGAAGAAGCAAGGGCAGTGTACCGATCAAAAAACGCATCACGAACCAACTCGTGCGGACATTTTCTTTAGTCGGTTCACCGAGGATAACTTTTGTAATCGCGTAAAAAGGGGCGGAGAGAAGCGAAATGCCGGGCGGATTGTTGGAATAAACTTTGCCATCCTTTAATTTCGTCACATCGGCAAACTCGCCGCCGATAATGTCTTTTGCCCAAGAGATTTCAAACGAAGTATTTTCAACCAGCGAAACGCTCGTCGCCCAGCGGGTCAGATCGTTGGCCGAACCGCCGCCCGGAAAGACCGGCAAAAGCCAGACAGCCAGAAGCAGATAGATTATCAAAAGAAAAAATCCGCTGTTGCTACGTTCCACATTCCTCCTTTTTAAATCTTCGTTTCTATATTAATCCCGCGTCAGACTTCGGTATTTAATGCGATGCGGCTGATCGGCTTCGTGTCCCAATCTACGCTTTTTGTCTTCTTCATATTGCGAGAAATTGCCGTCGAAATAGACAACCTGCGAATCGCCTTCAAACGCCAGAATATGCGTGGCGATGCGGTCTAAAAACCAACGGTCGTGAGAGATCACAACGGCACAGCCCGCAAAGTTCTCGAGAGCTTCTTCCAACGCTCGCATCGTGTTGACATCAAGGTCGTTGGTCGGCTCGTCAAGAAGCAGAACGTTCGCACCGCTTTTGAGCATTTTGGCGAGATGGACGCGGTTTCTTTCGCCGCCCGAAAGCTGTCCGACGCGTTTTTGCTGGTCGCTTCCCGAAAAATTAAATCTGGCAACGTATGCCCGCGAGTTCATTTCGCGGTTTCCCAATTTGACGATGTCCAAACCGTCGGAAATTTCTTCCCACAGAGTTTTGTCGGAAGCCAGCGAATCTCTCGATTGGTCAACGTAACCGAGTTTGACCGTTTCGCCGACCTTGAATTTTCCTTCGTCGGGTTCTTCCTGTCCCGTGATCATTTTGAAAAGCGTCGTCTTTCCCGCTCCGTTCGGACCGATCACGCCGACGATTCCGCCCGGCGGCAGAGAAAAATTCATATCTTCAAAAAGAAGTTTATGACCGAAAGCCTTGGAGACGTCTTCGGCTTCGATAACGACATCGCCGAGCCGTTCGCCCGGCGGAATGTAAATTTCCAGTGTTTCCGAACGCTTTTCGACATCCTGTTTGACGAGTTCCTCGTAATCGTTGATCCTCGCTTTCGATTTAGCGTGCCTGCCCTTCGGCGACATCCGAATCCATTCGAGTTCACGCTGCAAAGTCTTCTGCCGCTTGTCTTCGCCCTTCTGCTCATTCGCCAAACGCTTTTCTTTCTGCTCGAGCCACGATGAATAATTTCCTTCCCACGGAATTCCTTCACCGCGGTCCAGTTCCAAAATCCAACCCGCGACGTTATCCAGAAAATATCTATCGTGCGTAACGGCGATGATCGTGCCTTCATATTTTTGAAGATGCTGTTCGAGCCAGGCGACCGTTTCGGCGTCCAAGTGGTTGGTCGGCTCGTCCAGTAATAAAATGTCCGGCTTTTGCAACAATAAACGGCACAAGGCAACACGGCGTTTTTCGCCGCCCGAAAGATTTTCGATCTTCGCATCGCCCGGCGGACAGCGGAGAGCGTCCATCGCCATTTCAAGCCGAGAATCTATGTCCCAGGCATTCAATTGATCGAGACGATCCTGCACGGCACCTTGCCTTGCGAGCATCTGATTCATCTCGTCCATATCCATATCTTCGGCAAAACTCGCGTTAATCGTTTCGTATTCCGCCAGCAGATCCATCGTTTCCTGCACGCCTTCTTCAACGATCTGCCGGACGGTTTTTGATTCGTCCAACTGCGGTTCCTGCTCCAGATATCCGACCGAGTAGCCTTCCGAAAAAACGACCTCGCCGTTATATTCGGTGTCCTCGCCTGCAATTATCCTGAGAAGCGTAGACTTTCCCGAACCGTTAAGTCCGAGTACGCCGATCTTCGCACCGTAAAAAAATGATAAATAAATGTCTTTGAGAACAGGTTTTTTATCATAAAACTTGCTCACCTTGACCATCGAAAAAATTACTTTATTTGGTTCGTGATTACTCATAATGGAACGCCGGCATATTGCCGGCAATGGACACGAAAGTGTCCAAGTTAAGTTTATACGTTTTAATTTTTATTACTAACTCTAAAGTTTGCGACGTTTGTATTCGTGCTTATCAGCACTCATTGCCGGCAAGATGCCGGCGTTCCGTCTTTTTAATAAATTTGTAGGGGCAACAGCTTGTCCTTGCTCCTACAAGGTATTTTGCGTTGAATTATTTTATCTCAACTTTTCTAACCGTTAAATTATCAATTCTATCGCGTTTGATCTCAAAACCGATTCCCGGATTTTCCGGTGCTTTGATCGTGCCGTTTTCGGAAACCTCTACTTCCGGTTCGATGATGTCTTCGTGCCAGTATCTTTTTGAAGCGGAAACATCACCGGGCAAGGTGAAACCTTCAAGCGTTGACATAGCGATGTTGTGGGCTCTGCCGACTCCCGACTCGAGCATTCCGCCGCACCAGACGGGAATGTTTGAATTTCGGCAAACCGCTTCCGTTTGTTTCGCCTGAGCGTGTCCGCCGACCCGTCCGAGTTTTATATTTATTATCTTACACGCTTTCATTTCGATCGCTTGCCTTGCATCCGCCGGAGATCTGATCGATTCATCCAGACACACGGGCGTTTTTATTTCCTTTTGCAGTTTGGCGTGATCGAAAATATCCGAATGCGTTAAGGGTTGCTCGAACATCATCAGATCGAATTCGTCCATCCGTTTGAAAAGTTCGATGTCGTTTAGACTGTAAGCCGAATTCGCATCGCCCATCAGTAAAATATCGCCGAATCGCTCACGCACCTGTTTTATCACGTCAAAATCCCAGTGCGGGGCGATCTTTATCTTGATGCGTCTATAACCCGCATCGAGTTCGGTTTGGATTTTTTCAAACAACTGTTCGACCGAATCCTGGATGCCGATGGAAACTCCGCAGGCGATCTCCTTTTGAGTTCCGCCGAGATGTTTCCATAAAGGCACATCCGATTTCTTTGCCTCCAAATCCCAGACAGCGGTTTCCAGGGTCGCTTTCGCCATCCGGTTGCCGCGAACCCGTTGCATCAGACCCCAAACATCCTCAGCCTGTTCAAATTCTTTCCCGATAACCATCGGAGCTAAGATTTTCTCCACAGTTTCCCAGCAGGAATCAGTCCATTCTTCCGAATAGCTTGGAATCTCGCCCGCCGTGCATTCGCCCCAGCCCTCAAAGCCGTCTGCGTCTTCAACCCTTGCCAGAATTATCCGGCGTTCGTAAGTTCGGCCGAAACTCGTTTCAAAAAAATGAACGAGCGGCATCTGGATTTCGATAAGTTCGATCTGTTTTATTTTCACTCAAATAATGTCTTGTAAAAAAAGAAAATTTCTCAAAGATTTTTGCAATATAAAATAACATTTATACAAAATTATTCAATCATTCGAAAGTTGCAAAATCTGAAATTATTACATTTATAGCTGCCGATTTTTGTTTATTAGAATGGAAATCGGGAATTTCAGCCGTATCCTTCGAATACCATTACGCAATTCGACCGATTCGAATCTGAAATTTGAAAATTCGCAAAGTCAATATATGATAGATATATCAACCAGATGAATTTTTAAGGGGGAAAACACAGTTTTGCTGGCACTATTTTTATTTCAAAATTCTAACTCGAATACCAATTCCGATGCGATAAATCAAAGTCTGGACGCCGGGCAAGCCGCTTACAAAACCATTATCGAAATGGCCAACGGCTTTTTCGCCCAACTGCCTTTGATCGGTGTCGGCGTGATCGTATTTCTTCTTTTTCTGGCCATCGCTTATGCGGTCAGAAGGATCGTTAAAGCAACCTCGCTCAAAGCGAGTCTCGATTCGATGCTGGCTTCTCTGCTGGCACGAATGGCATACATCATCGTCGTCGTTCTCGGAATTTTCGTCGCCGCGACGGTGATCTTTCCGGGCATCACACCGGGAAGTCTGATCGCCGGTTTGGGAATCGGTTCGGTCGCCCTCGGTTTTGCATTTAAGGATGTTATGCAGAATCTTCTGGCGGGTTTTCTGATTCTTTTATACCGCCCGTTCAAGATCGGCGACCAGATCAAGGTGGACGATTATGAAGGCGATGTCGAGGAAATAAATGTGCGGGCAACCAAGATCAAGACCTACGACGGCGAACGGGTCGTCATTCCGAATTCCGATCTCTATATGAAATCGGTTCTCGTCCGCACGGCGTTCCCTTTCCGCCGCACGAAAATTACGGTCGGCATCGGTTATGACGAAAGCCACGAGGAAGCCCGACGGATTTTGCTCGATGTTTTGAAAAACACGGAAGGTGTTTTGGATGAACCCGCACCGGATGTTGACGTCGTCGAACTGGCGGATTCTTCCGTCAACTTAAAGATGCTCTACTGGACGGATTCTTTTCAATCGAGCACCCGCAAAACCGCCGACCGCGTAGTTTCAGCGGCGAAAACGGCACTCGACAAAGCCGGCATCGAAATCCCGTTCCCGCAGAGGGTTTTGACGATGGCGGATAATAAATTCGAAGTGATGACTTCGGCAAATAACAGGTAAATCGAAAACAGGGGACGCCGATAATCGATCACCGGCGTCCCCTGTTTTTATTTTCAAAAAACTCTTACTCCGTCGAAACTTCTTCTTCACCGTGCAGAGCGGCGTTGACCGTGTGCCAACTCAAACTTGCACATTTGACGCGGGCGGGAAATTCCAGAACACCGGCGAAAATTCTCAACTTTCCGAGTGAATTTTCATCCTGCTCGATGTCCAGTTTGCCCGTCACCATCCGGTGAAATTCATCGAACAAAACTTCCGCTTCCCTGATGTTTTTGCCTTTCAGAACTTGCGTCATCATCGAAGCCGAAGCCTTCGAGATGGCACAGCCCGAACCGACAAAGGAAACGTCTGCGACCTTCTCGCCATCTATTTTGACAAAAACCTTCAACTGATCGCCGCACAAGGGATTGTTTCCGTCCGCCTGTTTATCCGGGTTTTCGATCTCGCGGAAATTCCGCGGATTTTTATTATGATCTAAAATAACTTCCTGATATAACTCGTTTAATTCTGACATATTTCGATTTTGGATTTTAGATTCCGGATTTTGGATTGATCTTTTCTTAAATCCTGAATCTTAAATCTTAAATTTTGAATCTTAAATCTTAAATTTTTTCCCCGACCGGTGCGGTGAATTTTTCGTCCTCGATATTTCCCGTATTTTTCAAATTTGCGGGTTCGAACAATAAAACCTCAACCTCTTCATCGGCCACCGGGCGATGTTCAACGCCGTGCGGAACGATGACGAATTCGCCTTCCGATAATTCAACCGTTTTATCCCGAAACTCGAGCCGGAAATTTCCCTTGAGAGCCATAAACATCTCGTCTTCCCGTTCGTGTTTGTGCCACGGAAACTCGCCCTGAAATTTGACGAGTTTGACTTCCTGCCCGTTTAATTCACCGACCACTTTCGGCCGCCAATGCTCATTTATCAACGCTAATTTTTCCGCCAGATTAACTTTTTTTGCCGCCATCTTGTAAATTTACTTTTAAAAATTCTCTGATTTATTTTCGTAAATAATTTTAACATATCGGGAACGCCGAAACATTACCGGCAGAGCCATCTTTTTTTAAAAGCAAGAAGCCTTCTCCCGTTAAGGAAAAGGCTTCTTTGTAAAAAGCTCGGGTTTTGTAAGCATTTCAACTTATAAAACTCAGGCAATGACTGTTTTACTTCATACGCTATCAGGGCGTATAAGCTGATGGAATTGGCACGTCGCCATCCATTCCCCAATGAACTCCGGTTAATGTATTGTCGGAACTTCTCAGGACATACCAATCGCCGGTTGATGGTCTGAACAATGCAATATCGGATGTTCCGTCGCCATCAAAATCGCCGATCGCCGGAATATCCGTTGACAAACCGAAATTGATGATTCGTGGAGTATTCGTCAGACTTTCGAGAATCCACCAAACTCCATTACGGTAAATTGTCAGGTCAGAAGAACCGTCGCCATCGAAATCGCCCGAAACAGGTATATCGGTGCTGATTCCCCATTGTTCAACGATTACCGCATTATCGGAACTTCGCAGAATCCACCAAACTCCATCGCGGTAAATGGCCAGATCATTTTTGGCATCGCCATCGAAATCTCCGGTTACCGGAGTATCGGTGGATACGCCGAATTGGGTCTCATACCATCCATCCTGACTTTGCAGGAGATACCATCTTCCGTTCGAAGGTCTGAAAACAGCATGGTCTGTTTTGCCATCGCCGTCGTAATCTCCCTGAACGGGGATATCACCGGCCAATCCGAAATTTTGAATACTGAGGATTTTGCCCTGACTTAAGATCACGAACCAATCACCCGTGGATGGCCGGAAGAATGCCCGGTCTGTTATGCCGTCGCCGTCATAATCCCCCGGAACCGCAATATCGCCGG
>JBGTRS010000073.1:12862-13099 GCA_041940665.1 Pyrinomonadaceae bacterium
CATTGTCAAAGTCGCTCACATAAGACCGATCTTCGTCAATGATAATACCGGCTCCCTGACCATCTGCGATCGTTGCATTAACAGGGTTGGACAAGTTTACAAAGAATGTTTCGTTTGCTTCCTTGTTCGTATCGCCGTTAATCGTGACATTGATCGTCTGCGTCATTGGCGTTCCCGTAACGGACGGCGGACTAAAGGTTAGTGTTCCGCTTGCGGCAACATAGTCGGTTCCGGCGA
>JBGTRS010000074.1:0-13073 GCA_041940665.1 Pyrinomonadaceae bacterium
TATTTACAAATGGTAATTTTCGAGTATTTTGGATTAAAACCGAATTTGCAAACCTATAAACAGCTAACCCCCAAAACTTAAGGAGATAGATAAAAATGTCAATAAGATTAGGCGACGAAGCCCCGGATTTTACGGCTGAAACCACGGAGGGAACGATCAATTTCCACGAATGGCTCGGCGACAGTTGGGGCGTTTTGTTTTCGCACCCGAAGGATTTTACCCCCGTTTGTACGACAGAACTCGGCTACACAGCCAAGTTAAAACCCGAATTTGAGAAACGCAACGTCAAAATCATCGGTTTGAGCGTTGATCCGCTCCAATCGCATCTTGGATGGTTAAAGGACATCGAGGAAACGCAAGGCACAGCGGTGAATTTTCCGATGATCGCCGATGAAAACCGAAATGTTTCCGATCTATACGATATGATCCATCCGAACGCGGACGATACCTTTACGGTTCGATCCGTCTATGTCATCGGGCCGGACAAAAAGGTCAAACTGATGATAACCTATCCGGCCAGCACCGGACGGGATTTCAACGAAATTTTGAGGGTCATAGATTCTTTGCAGTTAACCGCCAACCACAGCGTGGCGACGCCCGTCAACTGGAAAGACGGCGAAGACTGCATCATCCTGCCCTCGCTTTCGGATGAAGAAGCGGAAGAAAAATTCCCGGCCGGATTCAAAAAGATCAAACCGTATTTGCGGACAACACCGCAACCGAACAAGGTTAAAACCGATTCGACTTCGGCTTAAATTTTTACTAAATTACTGACCAGGCAGACGATTTCTCGTCTGCCTTTTTAAATTTTCCCTTATGACGAGTCTAAATGATGCTTACGATTTCTTAAAAGAATTAGGAGCAACGGATGAATTGATTCTTCACGTTAAATTAGTCGGTGAAGCCGGAGAATTATTAATAGATCAAATCGAAAAATTCAACATTCAATTTGATAAAGAGTTTATCAGGCTTGGAATCGTTTTTCACGATGCCGGAAAAATTGTTTATCAAAACGAAATTTTTGAAAAAGGAAAAAACCACGAAACCGCCGGAGAAAAACTTTTGATCGAAAACGGTATAAATCCAAAACTTGCCAGATGTTGCCGTTCACACGGGAACTGGAAATCAATGGATTGCAGTTTTGAAGAACTGATTGTTGCACTTTCCGATAAACTCTGGAAGGGCAAACGTGAGAGTGAACTTGAAAAACAAGTTGTTAATAAAATTGCCGAAATAGGCAAAAAAGATGAATGGGATACTTATGTTGAGATGGATTCTTGTTTTGAAGAAATTGCGTCTTTTGGAGATCAAAGACTTTTAAGAAGTCGAAATATTTAACTTTTAAGTTGTAAGGCTGTGTTAAGAATTTAATTTTCTTTTAGATTCTCTTCGGGCTTTGCCCGCGGATGTGCGGAATGGCTTTCGCCATTCCGAAAGATAATCTCCTAAAAAAGCGAGGCTAAGCCTCGCGAGTTGGAGGCGGAAATTACCGGAAAGTCAGAGACTTTCCGCACATCCGACGGCACAGCCGCTTTTTGAGACATTAAATTTTTAGAGTTCATAAACTAATGACAAGTTAAAAAGATAAGATGTCTTTTACGTTTTCATTGCTTTGCCGGCAACAATAAACAAATAATCCCCGAGATCGTTTGCAAATCTTTTTATAATCTCCGCTATCTTTCCCGATTTAATATCATCTTCTAATTTCAACAAACCTTTTTCAATTTCGGCGGCGTTGCCGAGATCGGAAAATGATGAGATGCCCCGTCTGATCTCTTTATCGAGGTAAATTTCCGGCCGGTTTTTTCCGGCGTAGAGAAACAAATCTTCGAGATCGTCGCGGACAAAGTATTTTTCCGTTTCGATAATTTCAAAGCCGTTTTTTCGCAGGTTTTCCTCGATCAATGAAAGTTTCGGCATCTGTCCGATTGAAGCATTCAGCATCTTCGGAAAGTAATATCTCAGCCAATAACCCTTCATCTGTTCGGCGGTCGAAGTAAAAATGACGAATCTTCCGCCGCTTTTCAAAACTCTGTTCAGTTCGCCGAAACTTTTGCTTAAATCACCCCAATGGTGAATCGTCAGAGTCGCCAAAACTCCTTCAAAATATTCGTTTTCAAAAGGTAAATCATCCGATCTTCCCTTTCGCCAATCTACTTCGGAATTTCTTGCTTTTGCCGTTTCCAGCATTTTTTGAGAAGGTTCAACCCCGGCCAGATCAAGACCTTTTGAATTCAAAGCGATCGTATAATTTCCCGTCCCGCAGCCGATGTCCAGATACTTCCCAGTTTTTACGGGCTTTAAATGATGAAAAAGCCTTTCGGTCAAATAAGCATCGGCTTTTCGCGTCCGGTTATAATCTTTTCCGATTCGGTCGTATTTTTCTTTCATTAGAATTACGGTAAAATAATCGGACAATTTATGAATAAAATCAAAATCCTACCGGACAATTTGGCAAATCAGATCGCCGCGGGCGAGGTCGTCGAGCGTCCGGCTTCGGTTATCAAAGAATTGGTCGAAAACTCGATCGATGCCGGGGCGAAACGCATCAAGATCGAGATCGAACTCGGCGGAAGACGTCTGATGCGGGTCGCGGACGACGGCGTCGGGATGGTCAGGGATGATGCGATTCTGGCGTTTGAACGGCACGCCACTTCAAAGATTTCCGAACTCAAAGATTTGGGAAACATCGAAACTCTGGGCTTTCGCGGCGAGGCTTTGGCTTCGATCGCGTCGGTTGCCAAGGTCGAACTCATTACTAAAATCTTTGACGGCGAAGCGGCCACACGGGTTTATATCGAGGGCGGAAAACTGATTGACGTCAAAGAAACCGCCCGCCCGACGGGAACGACGATCACCGTCCGCGATCTTTTTTTCAATACGCCCGCCCGACGGAAATTTATGCGGTCGCAGGCGACGGAAAATTTTCATATCACTTCGACCGTTCAGCATTATGCTCTTGCCCATCCCGAGATCGCATTTAGTTTAACCAGTAACGGACGCGAAACGATCCGCGTCGCTCCGGCAAAAGACCTGCGGGAAAGAGCCTTTCAGCTTTTCGGCGGCGAGCTCATCGAAAGCCTTCTGCCCGTCGAGGGCGGACGCGAATTTATCGCCCGCATTTCCGGTTTTATTTCCGCTCCGCGAGAACGGCGGACGAATCAGGATTTTCAGTATTTCTTTATCAACGGACGGTTCGTCAGAGACAAGATCATCCGCGGCGGACTTTTGGAAGGCTTTCGCTCGGTTCTCCCGCACGGCGTCTATCCGGTCGCGTTTCTTTTTCTGGAAGTTCCGAATGAAGAGATAGACGTCAATGTTCATCCCGCCAAAACCGAAGTGCGTTTCCGCCGCTCGCAAGCCGTCAAGGACGTCATTGCCGAAGCGGTTCGGGACGGATTGCGGAATGCGGGAATCGTTCGGGAAAGTTCAGAGTTCAGAGTTCAGAGTTCAGAGTTCGATTCTCAACAAAAGGATTTATCTGAATCAAATTTAAACGATGAAACGGTTGAAGAAAAACAATCTTCTGTAAACGAATTTCCACAAACTCCATTTGAAAAACCCGAACAGCAAAAAATTGATTTTGAAATTCCGGCCTCATCGGAAGATTTTGAATCTCTGGCGATGGATCGAAGCGAGGAAACCATTGATAAATCAGATGCAAATAACAAAAGTTTTAGGGAAACATACGAATATAAATCTTCTGAAAACGAATCTGCAATAGATGTAGGTTTGGAATCAAATATCGAAGAAACAATCGAAACCTTTCAAACCGAAATCCAAAATCCGCAAACCGCAATCCAAAATCCTTTGCCTCCCGTTGATTCGGCCGCCGGCGTGCCGAAATCGGTTGAAATTGAAGAGGTTTCCGCGACGGGCATCCAGCCCGTCGGCCAGCTTCACGAGAGTTTTATCATTGCCGTCGATCAGGAAGGCTTGCTTTTGATTGACCAACACGTTGCCCACGAACGGATTTTGTTCGATAAATTCCGCCGGAAAGAAACGGACCGAAACGTCGAATCGCAAAATCTTCTTCTGCCCGAAACGATTGATCTGACACCGGCACAATCCGCCGCGTTTGACGAGATCGAAGAGGAACTGGAAAAGGTCGGCTTCGGTCTGATGAAACTTTCGGGGCGGACCATCGCGATCAAGAGCGTTCCAACCGATCTGCCGGCGGCGGAAGTCCGCAATCTCTTTGCGGAGATTCTGGAAACGGTCGAAAAAGAAAAACAGGGACGAGCCAAAGCGACCTTGCGAGATGAGATCGCCGCTTCGATGGCCTGCAAAGCGGCGGTCAAGATCAATATGAAACTCACGCCGGAAAAGATGCGGTGGATGATTGACAATCTTTTGAAAACATCTTCGCCGACAACCTGCCCGCACGGACGGCCCGTCATTTTGCGTTTGACGATGAAAGACATTGAACGAAAATTCCACCGGACATAAATTATTTGCCCAATAATTTGTAATATATGTCCCGATTCAGTCATATATATTTAGAAATCTTAATTTTTTTTAACCGGAGCAAAATATATGAAACTCGAAAAGGGACAAAAGCGGATAATCGAGCGGGTCATCAATGTATTTGAAACGGGAAAACCCGATGGAAAATACGGTTTGATCGCCATTTTTAACGACGGCCCGCATGACATAAAACAGATAACCTACGGCCGTTCGCAAACCACCGAATACGGAAATTTACGGGAACTCGTCAAGATGTATGCGGAAAGCAACGGCAAGTTCAGTAAAAAGCTGAAGCCCTATGCTGAAAAGGTCGGCAGTGTTCCTTTGACGGATGACGAAAAGTTCAAACAGCTCCTTAAAGATGCCGGAAACGAGGATTCGGTGATGCGGGATGTGCAGGACAAGTTTTTTGACAAGAGATATTTTCAACCCGCCATGAAATGGGCGAAAGACCATAAATTTATCCTGCCGCTTTCGGCTCTCGTCATCTACGATTCATACATTCACAGCGGAAGCATTCTCTGGATAATCCGCCAGAAATTTCCGGAACTTCCGCCCAATCTCGGCGGCAACGAGATCGAATGGACGACCGCTTACGTCAACGCCAGACATAATTGGCTGAAAAATCATCACCGGGAAATCGTCAGAAAAACCATCTACCGGACGCAGGCTTTTAAGGATGAAATAAAACGCGGTAACTGGCTGTTGAATCAAACACCGATCAAAGCCAACGGCGTTAATGTTACTTAGTTTTTTTTTCGGTTTAAGTACTAAAGCAAAAATAGATCAAATTGTTAATCTAAAAATTAATCAAAAATAGTTTTGGAATTTTTACGAATTTTTAATGACTCTTCATAAATAAAATTATAGAATCGTAATAAATTTGTGTTTAAAAGCGCTTTTTAACTTTAGTACTTCATGTTTGAAAAACTTCCGCATAATAAGACTGCAATTTGGAGCATCAGAATTTATTGTTTTACATAATGATTTGAGCGGTGCTAGTATAATTAAAACCTAACTTCTAAATAAATAAAGATGGAACAATTTAGCTTTTGGAAACCGGAAATCTCTGACATATACGATGATAGCTCTGAAATAGTTTTAGCATTGGGCGATAGTCAAGAATCACTTAAAAAAGTCCCTGATGAAGCTATTAAACTTATTGTCACTTCACCTCCATACAATATTGGAAAAGATTATGAAAAAGAAACTGACTTAAACAAGTATTTGAGTAATCTCAATCCGATAATAGAACAACTTGTTAGAATACTTTCAAAAGAAGGTTCAATCTGCTGGCAGGTTGGAAATTATGTTAAAGACGGCGAAGTTTTTCCCTTAGATATTTATTACTATCAAATTTTCAAGAAATATGGCTTGAAACTTAGGAATCGTATAGTTTGGCATTTTGGACACGGTTTGCACGCCTCTAAGAGATTCTCCGGAAGATACGAAACTTTGCTTTGGTTTACAAAAGAAGATGATTACACTTTTAATCTCGATGATGTCCGTGTTCCTTCTAAGTATCCGGGTAAAACCAATTATAAGCCAGGAGCAAATTACGGAAAGCCCTCCGGTAATCCAAAAGGAAAAAACCCTTCAGACTTTTGGGATATTATTCATAAAGATTGGGAGTCAGCAGTTTGGGATATTCCAAATGTGAAATCAAACCATCCAGAAAAAACAACACATCCTTGTCAATTTCCTATAGAATTAGTTGAGCGATGCGTTTTGGCTATGACTAATGAAAATGATTGGGTTCTTGACCCTTTTTCTGGAGTTGGTTCCGCATTATTGGCAGCCCTTAAACACAATCGAAAAGCTTTCGGATGTGAAAAGGAAAAAGAATATATAGATATTGCTAGGCAGAGAATTACTGATTTTTACAACGGCCAGTTAAAATACCGTCCTCTAGGTAAACCTGTTCATAAGCCCACCGGAAAAGAAAAAGTAGCTCAAATTCCACAAGAGTGGCTTACAAAGGAGAAAAATGCGTGAGGATAGTTGCAGAGTATTCATTTAATAATGGTAAAAACGTCATAACAAAAAAGTATCCACATCTATTAGCTGAAATTCGGGAAGTCATTAGTGCAATAGATTCATCCGTTCACAAAACTAAAAAGAGTAAGGAAAAGACGATGGTAGATAAAATGCTATTTAATCCATCGTCTTTGAATAAGGCTTTCAAAAAAGAGTTTAAGAAAAAGGACTGGGAACCAAAAAAAATTTACTGCGAATACTCGGCAGAACATTATATAAAGGGTTACGAACCCATCAAAACAAAAGGACAAAGGCCTTACAGGGAAATGGACTTCCTAAAGGAAGATTTAGGCGTCGAAGTCCAGTTTGGTAAGTATGCTTTTATGGTTTACAACGTCTGTGCCAAAATGACCATATTCAGGAACTTGGGACATATTTCTTGTGGTGTAGAAATTGTTCCAGTTAGAGGGTTCTCTTTAGAGATGTCAACTGGAGTAGCTTACTTTGAACAGTTTACTTGGGATTTACAACATCGTGGCGTAGGTGATATTGATATTCCAGTATTAATTCTTGGAATAGACGCAGATGTATTAGTTCCGGAAAAAGAAGCCCAAGAGGCAATTACAGGTGATTCTGAATAAGTCAGTCGTATTTAGCTAATTTATTTAATTATCAGGAACATTAAACTATTTTGGGTTAATTAATTATTAGACTCTTCAAATTTCCCCTGCTAATTTTAGAAGAGAGTTTTGCTGAATTTATTTTATTTAGCTAATTTCAAAAAAAGACTTGACAGAAAAATTAAAAGTCTGCTAGGTTTAATCAATTCTTTTAACCGAAGAAGCAAATTTCAGATGAACAATAACACAACATATTTCGGCTTTTATTTTACTTTCTTTTTTAGAGAGCGGCTGAAGTTGTCTCAAGATCGAGTCTGAAACTGACAAAAAAAGATTTTCAAACGACAAAAGCCGCGAATTTTCAAAACAAAAAATTCGCGGCTTTTTTGTATTTTCAGGAGAAAAAAATGATGAAACTTGAAGAATGGCGAAACGAAATTGATCTGCTCGATGCGGAGATAATCAAACTTTTGAACCAGCGGGCAATGATCGTTCGGAAGATCGGAATGCTCAAAACAAAAGCCGGTTTACCGATCATTGATTCCGACCGCGAAGAAAGAATTATGCGAAACATACGTCTGAACAATCAGGGAATTCTGGAAGAAAGTTCGCTCGTCGGGATTTACCGCAAGATCATCTATGAATCGAGGCTGATCCAGGAAGATGTTTCAAACCAAAAAATCAACAAAGGAGTGGGTATTTACTAATGCGTTCAGTTGCGATTCAAGGAATAAAAGGTTCATACAGCGAAGAAGCGGCGTTGAAATTGTTCGGAAATACTGCCCGGATCGAGGAGTTTTCATCATTTTTCGAAACTTTTCAGGCATTGCTCGTCAAAAGCGTGGATTACGCCGTGATCCCTTTGAAGAACACGATCATCGGCGAAATCTCGACGGCGGTCGAATTTTTTAATCAAACCGATCTGGAGATCATTGACGAATTACCGCTCGATATTCGCCATGCTTTGATCGGCACGAACGAGGCAAGTCTTGACGAAATAAAAACCGTTCGTTCGCATATCGAAGCTTTGAAACAGTGCGGGCAATTTTTTTCCGAAAATCAAAATATAAGGCAGATCATCGGTTCAGACACGGCTTCGAGTATTCGCCGGATAATCGCCGATGATTTGGCTGAAAATGCCGCCATCGGAAGCCTTCGGGCGGCGGAAATTTACGGCGGTAAAGTTTTAGCGGAAAACATTGCCGATGAGATTACAAATCAAACGTTCTTTTACTTAATGAAAAACAGATTGGAGTTATATTAGATGTTGGACAGTTGGAATTATAAAGAAAAAGCCGAAAACGAAAGAATTGTTGATCCGAAGTTTCCCTTGGCGAGTCAGCCGAAAGAAAAAACTCTGGTGCGGGTCAAAAACATAACCATCGGCGGAAGTGATGCGGTCGTCATCGCCGGACCATGTTCGGTCGAATCGCCGGAACAGGTTTTTGAAACGGCAAAAGCCGTAAAAAAAAGCGGTGCCGTGATGCTTCGCGGCGGTGCTTACAAACCGCGAACCAGTCCGTATGATTTTCAGGGTTTGGGAATCGAGGCATTACAGATTTTGCGTGAAGCAGGCGATCTGTTCGATCTGCCGGTCGTCACGGAAGTGATGAGCGAATCGGATATTGAAGCCGTTTCGGAATATGCCGATATGCTCCAGGTCGGAGCGAGAAATATGCAGAACTTCGCCCTTTTGAAAAAATTATCCAAAACCGGTAAACCGATACTCTTTAAACGCAGTTCGTCCGCCACCGTCAAGGAATGGCTTTCGGCGGCCGAATATCTGCTTTACGGCGGCAATGAAAACGTCGTTCTTTGCGAACGCGGAATAAAATCTTTTGACAATACGCTCAGGAATACCTTGGATCTGGCAACCGTCGCTTTACTTAAAGAACTGACGCATTTACCCGTTATCGTTGATCCGTCGCACGCCACCGGCAAACGCAGTCTGATCGCGGCGACATCAAAAGCGGCGATCGCCGTCGGAGCGGACGGTTTGATCATCGAAGTTCATCCCGAGCCGGAAAAAGCACTTTCGGACAGCGAACAACAACTGACTTCTGCGGATTTTGATGATTTGATGATCGGGCTTGAAAGACCTCTGCGGTCAATTTACAGACAAACTGAAACAGCGGTTTATGTATGAGTTTATTCGATCGTCATTTTAACGACATCGAGAATTGATATTTGCTGAATTTTGCCGTCGTTGGTGACGATCGTCAGAACGCCTTTGATGACGTTCATACTTAAAACATCGCTCATCGGGCGTTCAAATCGTTCACCGTTTTTGAGCTCGACCTTGAGAAAAATTTTCGCCAGCGGATTGGCTTCTTCGGTTTTTGGTTCTGCCGTTTCAGCCTCGTCTTCTTCGACCCGCTCGATCGTCACGATCGCCGATGTTTCCGAAGGTTTTTCGGTAACTTCAATCGTCACATTTTTCTCAGCCGGTTCTTCCGTATCGGTTTTCGGCTGCTGCGTATTGGCATCCGTTTTACCGAACGGATCGGTAATTAAAACGCTCGGTTTTTTGGCCGGTGAAGTCTCCCTGATGATGTCTTCCACCTTTTTGGTCGGATCAAAAACGGGCGAGATTTCGGGCTTGACCGGCTCTTCTTTTTTTTCGGCAACCGTTTCTTCCGTTTTCGGCTCGGTCGTATCGGTTTCTTCATCTACATTTTCGTCATCCGTAGTTTCGGCGACGGCTTCTTCCGTTTTATCCTTTGCAACCGTTTCTTCCGTTTTTGTTTCTGGCGTCGGTTTCGGTTCTTCCTCGATGATCGTTCCGACGGAATTTACTTTGACAGCACCTTGCGTATTTGATCTGACTTCCGGCAGATCCGGCGTTTCGGTTTCGGCAATTCCCTCTAACGGGACAAAGCTTCCGGCAAATTTTATCTGAAAGGTGGCCGGATCGTCATTCGGCGTTCGGCCTTGAATTCTCAAGATCAGTTTTTCCGGCTTTCTCAAATATATAACCCGTCCGGTTTCATTTTGGGAACTATCGGCATAGATCGTGATCTTTGTTTTCGGGTCAAGACTGCCGGCCGAAAATATATCTATATCTCCGTTGAGATTGCTCGTAACGATATTAATAAAAATATCTCCGCGGTCGCCGTTAAAAACGTAGTAAAAAGTCGTCAGACGCGAATCGCCGATGTCTCTGGCTTTGATCTGGCCGCTGATCTGATTTGAAACGACCGGAGTCGGCAGATTCTGGTCGGTCGATTGTGAAAAGACAGAAATTGAAAGGAAAAGGACGAAAATGCCGAAACCGACAAACCCTTTCAAATATTTTCTAAACCTATAAGATTCAACCGACGTTATTCTGAAATTCATTGTTACTGCTTTCCTGCCAAAAATATTGATTGGCTTTTATTATAACTCAATTTTTTTAATATTCGATTATTTATTGCTTAAACAAACAAAAAGCCGAACACATCATTTGTTCGGCCTAGAAAAATTAATGGATTGTGAAAATTAAAAACCTATTGTCCGCTTTTAGCGGCTTTGGCTTTGCCCGATAAAACTTCGATCGCTTTTTTCAACTGAATGTCCTCTTGCGATTTCGGTTTTTCGATCGATTTTTTCGGCTCTTCATCGGTCGGAGCAGGTTGCGGATTTTCTTCATCCTCTTCTTCCTTCTGGTCAACCAATTCTTCAACTTCGATCGGTTCGGGCGTTTCCGGCCGTTTTACTTCGATCGAAGGTTTTACGCCGGACGTCGTTCTTTTATCCGAAAGAAACGGAACACCGCTTACCGATGCCCATTTTGAAGTCGTCAAAAGCAAACCGTCGCCGCCGCGTAAGGTGAATAGTTCCTGATTAGCACCGGCGCCGAAACTTTGTTCGCCGATAACTTCGCCGCGTTTTCTCTCCAGAATTGCCGAGGCGACAACTTCGCCGGCACCGGCGGTTCCGAGATCGATCAAAGCCGCAACTTCACCGTCAAAAATTTGTTTGTTCGGATCGGCCGTAAAGGTTTTCAAAACCTTATTTTCCCGTCCGATGACCTTGGCCAGTTCGCCGTCTTTGATAAACAGATTGGCGACATCAACCGCTTCGTCCAACTCGCCCGTGGCAACATTTCGCAAGTCCAAAACGATCTTCTGAACTCCTTTGCTTTTCAGGGATTCGACCTGACCGCGGATGTCTTTTCCTTCGCCCTTTTCGAGACTGAAAACTTTGATAACGCCGATATTGCCGTTTTTGATCTCTGATGAAGCCTTCGGAATTTCATAACCGCCGCGCGTCACTTCGATGGTTTGCGGTTTTTCACCGCTTCGCAAAACCCTCAATTTGACCTTTGTGCCGGGCGTTCCGCGGATCATCTGTTTGGCGTCAAACAGAGAAATATCGCGGGTTGCTTTTGTTCCGATATATTCGATGACATCGCCGGCCATCAGACCGGCTTTATCGGCAGGCGATCCCTTAACGACCGAAATGATGTACAGATAAGCTGAAACCTGCGAAAATTCCGCTCCGATTCCCAACTTGCTGTTCAATTCATTTTCGGCCTGAAATTCCTTGACCTGTTCAGCCGTTAGATACGATGAATACGGGTCTAAGCCGTCCGCCAAACCTCTCAAAGCACCGGCCCGCACCTTGGCCAGATCGGGTTCGTCAACATAATCGTTCTGAATATGCTGGAGAACGCTTTCAAAAATTCTGATCTGGGCTCCGGGATTATTGATCGGCTGTTGGGCTTGTCCGACAAAATAATGATTTGAAATTATCCAACCGCCGAGGGCGATAAAAGCGATAAATGCTGAAAAAAATGCAACTGCGAACTTTCCGCGAAATTTCATCAAAAAAACCTCTATATTTGAATTTGTTTGAAAAAGGGATATTTTCGGTTTTTCAAAACTTCCCTATTATCTATTATCATTATAATACGTGCAAGATATGAAAATGACTAATAAAACCGATTTTACAGATATTTCCGACGCTCCCGGAGAAGGCCGTCTGCTCGGTCTCGACCTCGGCACGAAAAAAGTCGGAATCGCCGTCAGCGACGAACTCCAATTTACCGTACGGGGCGTTTCGATTATCAAACGACAGGGCTGGAAAAAATTCCTTAACGAAATCATTTCATATCTTGACGAATTCGATGCAAAAGCCCTCGTCATAGGTTTGCCATACAATTTTGACGGCACCGAAAGCGAAATGTCTTCGGAAGCCCGCCGGATCGCCCGAAATTTTTCGCTTTCGCTCGATATTCCCGTCTATTTGCAGGACGAAAGAGTTTCTACGTATGAAGCCCGCAGAAGGTTATGGAAATCGGGAGCAAATGAAAAAAAATTAAAAGAACGCCTCGACAGCGAAGCCGCCGCGATCATTTTAGAAGATTTTATTGACCGGAAAAGAACGTTCAAATAAATAGAACACGGATTTCGCATATAAGACGGATTCACACGGAAAACCTTAAAAAATCTGCGAAAATCCAAAAAATCCGTGTAATCCGCGTTCAATTTATTAGGGTGTCAACAAAACCGTTTCCTTCGCAGACTTTTCAACCGCTTCCTTTGAAAACGGAAAAATCGCCGGATTTCCCGTCCGCCAGGATTCGAATTGATCTTTCCAATGCGGACTCTGAGGATTTCCGCTCTGTCCCAAGGGAATGACAAAGCGTGTTTCATCCCAACTTTCCGGTTTTGTAATAAACCGCATCGAAACATTTTCGCCGACATTGGGCGTTTGTCCACTGCCGCCGACATTCGTAAAAACGGCTTTGAATTGGCCGCCGATCAGAGGAGCGATCGCCAACGGATGATTAAAATCCGCCGCGTTATAACTTCCCCATATCCAGTTTGCCGGATCATCGCCCATTTTCGCCAATTTGCCGGTCGCTTCCGCGTCGCAGGCTTTTAAGAAATCATTCCAATTTTTATATTTTTTCGGAAGCCAGAGTCCGTCATTCGCGGGAATCGCCCGAATCAAAATATTCTGCCGGATGCTCCATCCGTTCGCCGGTTTGTTTTCATCGGCGATCTCATTGCCGACGCATTCATT
>JBGTRS010000075.1:0-13058 GCA_041940665.1 Pyrinomonadaceae bacterium
ATTTACATAATTTTAACTTTTCAGTCAAAAAAACAAAAAGGAGCGGGAGATTTTATATTTTTTATCTATGCGACTTGGCGGGAAATTAAGAAAAACCCCGCCAAGTCGCCAAGCCGCAAAGATAAAAAAAGTATTTTTGAGGCAGATTTTAATTGTCTTTTTTTGAACTTTCCCATTCTCCGCGTTGATTGAGGACTTTTATTTCCGTCACTTTTCCTTTTTCATCCCGCACGAATTTGATCTTTGCCTGCGGAAGTCTTTCGAGTTCAAACTCGTCCTTGCCCGTTTCTTTTAATTTTAATTCCTGACCGCCTTCGCGTTGAAGAAAAAGTGAGCCGTCCCTTTCGCTGATCGTTCTCGATTGGTATTTCCCGACGTAATCTTTGAATTTGGCAATATCGGTGGCCGGAGTTTCTTTTTTGATCTCGGTTCTTTTCAGTTTGAGCCGCCGGTTTTTCTGATCGAAGGTCAGCGAAAATTCCTGCCAGAGAATGCTTCCGAGGTTTGCTTCACGCAAAGCCGGATAGGTTACAAAGGGTTCTTTAAATTCGAACTTACCGAATCTGATCGAATCTTTTAATTGAGCCTGTTTTATTTCGATCGTGTTGGAAATGGTTCTGGCCTGCCCGACGACTTTCGGTTCACCGATGAGCGGGAGACTTTCAACGATCTTTGTCGGCAAAATAAAACCGCTGACCAGATTGCCGGTATCGATATGGGCTTTTATCTTTTGTTTACCGACCTCGAGTTCGATCGAGGCGATACCGCTCGTATCGGCAAAATCCAGAATCTCACGCCCGTCGGCTGTCGGCAGTTCGCCCTTTTCGATCCGGACGATCTTGTTCGGATAATCCAATGTCAATAGATAGTTTTCAAAGAGATTAAATCCCAAAATTCCGTCAATTTTCGGCAAATTCGGTGCTTGATTGTAGTCGCGGGTTAAAGCCCGGACTTCTTTAAATTCCAGATCGCCGATCTTGATCGAATCCATCTGCACAATATCCAGAGTTCGTGTGTTTTGACCGGAACCGTCGCCGGCCTGAACTTCTCCGACGGTTTTTAGTTTCAGTTTTTCAACCAGCGTCGTATCCGCTCGGGCTTGCCCTTGTCCGCCCGTATCGATGGCAAACAGAAATGGTCCCTGACCGTTGACCGAAACTTCTACCGCTGGCATCAAACCGCGAAATTTCATCGGCACTTCAACTGCAAAATTATCTTTTGCCGAAACGGATATCTGAGACAAAATAATAAAAACGATTAAAATCAAAATTTTTTTCATAGCCTTGACTTCCCATAATACTGTTTTTCCGGGATGAATGATCAATTCTACCTGTAAAGTTTCTCTTTGTGGTTAAAGATATGAAAAGAATTTGTAAAGTATGTAAAATTTTATGGATAATGAAAACCGAAGATTATTAGATGAGAACAAATTTAACCAAATCACCCGAAGAGGCGGCGGAATTTATCAAAAAAGGCGGAGTTACGGCCTTTCCGACCGAAACCGTCTATGGACTCGGAGCGGATATTTTAAACGAAGCGGCCATCGGAAAAGTCTTCAGAGCGAAAGGCAGACCGAACGACAATCCTTTGATCGCCCATATCGGCAGACTCGAACAGCTCGATTTATTGGTTTCCGAGATCACTCCGATGGCCGAAAAATTTATCGCGGCGTTTTTTCCCGCACCTTTAACGATCGTTTTGCCGAAAGCGGAAAAAGTTCCGCTTGTTGCCACGGCCGGTCTGGAGACGATCGGCGTGCGGATGCCGCGAAATGATCTGGCTTTGGAGTTTTTGGGGAAATGCGAAACGCCGCTCGTCGCACCGTCGGCGAATCTTTCCGGAAAACCTTCGCCGACGACCTGGCAAGCCGTCTTTGAAGACCTGGACGGCAAGATCGAATGCATTCTGCAGGGCGAAATCTCCGAGATCGGGCTCGAATCCACGGTCGTTGACTGCACGGGCGAAAAGCCCCTGATTTTGCGAACCGGTGCGGTAACTCTGGAAGACTTGCAAAAAATAGTTCCCGCCGCCGAAATCTATAAATTAAAACTTGGCGAGCGGCCGAAAAGTCCGGGCTTAAAACACCGGCATTATTCACCGCAGGCAAAGGTCGGGTTGGTTCAGGGTTCGGAGTTCAGAGTTCAGAGTTTGGAAAACTCGGCATTTATTGGTTTGAATGATCCTGAAATGGCTTTTGATCTGATAAAAATCTGTGAATCGGTTGAAGATTATGCCCATTCGGTGTTTGAATTTTTCCGCCGGTGCGATCAAGCGGGAATCGAAACGATCTACTGCGAAACGGTCGCCGAAAAAGGCATCGGTTTGGCTTTGATGGACAGACTTAAAAGGGCCTCGCAAGATTGACTGGAACTCAAACGGCTCGTTTGCTCGTTTGCCAGCGAAGCGAAGCAAACAATAATTTTCAAGTCTGAAGTTTTGAAAATTATTTCCAACGCTTTTTGCGTTGGTGCAAACGAGCCGTTTGCGTTCCAGTCGGATGGATTTTTGCTTTAACGAAAACTATTCTAAAATAAAAAACAATCCAAAATCTGAAATCGAAAGATGCATATAAAGACCATAGAACTCGAAGACATCAAATCTCACGCTTATTTCAAGCACGAATTTACACGCGGGACGACCGCCATTATGGGCGAAAACGGGGCGGGAAAATCTACTTTGATCGAAGCGGTCGCCTGGACTTTGTTTGATCTCCTCGATTACAAAAAGGATGATTTTGTCCGCCGCGGGGCGAAAAAAGGCGTGGTCAATGTAACGTTCGAAAGCGGGTTGGATGAAAAAGAATACCGCGTTTACCGCGATACGAAAACGGGTTATTACGTCTATGATCCGAAACTCAAGATGCGGGTCGCGGACAAAAAGGAAGAGGTGCAGAGATTCTCTGGCAGCATCTCGGAGTCGAAGCGGGAACCGATCTCGAAACACTTTTCCGCAATGCCATCGGCGTTCCGCAAGGGACTTTCACGGCGGATTTCCTAAAACCCCCGGCGGTTCGCAAGCCGATCTTCGATAAACTCCTAAAGGTCGAAGAATACCGCCAAAGTGCCGATAAATTATTGGAGACGGCAAATTTTATCAAGGCAAAGGAGATCGAGATCAGCAATAAGATTTCGTTTGCAAAGGGCAAGCTCGAAGATTTTGAACGCACCGAAGAAGAATTTGAAAAGGTTCAAAAAGACACTTTAAGTTTGGGCGAAACGCTGGAAGGGTTGAAAAAGGACTTGGGCGAAAAACAAAAAACGGTCGGGGAACTTGAAAAACAGGAGGCGAAAGTTTCCGATCTGAAAACGGCGTTTGAAAAATTGGTCAACGAAAAGGCGAAAGCTGAGGTCGTTCTCTCGCAAAAAGAGAAAGAAAAGGCTTCGGCGGAAAAGGCTTCCGTTAGGATCAAAGAAATTGAAGAAGATCACAAAGCTCACACGGACGCATTGGGAAGAATCCGCGAACTTGAACGCGAACGCGGTCAACGCGAACTTTTGAACAGCGAGATTTCAAAGATCAATGAATCCATTGCAAGTGTTAAGGCCGATGAGAGATCGGCCAAAGACGAACTCGAAAAAATTGCTCAGGCACATAAAGAGATCAATGACTTAAAACCAAAAGTTGAAACGCAGAAAGATCTGGAAGCAAAACGCGAGGAGTTGAACAAGGAACTTGCCAAGGCTTCGGAAATCGAAAAAAACATCGATCGTTTAGAAGAAAAACTCAAGATATTTCGCAAGCAATATAAAGAAAATCAAGATCAAATAGAATACGCAAAAACTAACAAAGACAAAGCCGAATTGTTTGAAGAATCAATCAAACGCGACGCGGAAATAACGAATGAACTCGCCGCAGTTCGGGCAAGGCTCGAATCTGACCGCAAATTTCAGGCGGAAATAAAAAACGGTCTGTGTCCGATCCTGTCGGAAAAATGTCTGAACTTAAAAGAAGGCGAAACGCTCGAAAGTTTTGTTTCGAGCCAGTTTTCCGATCTCGAAACAAAGATCACCGATCTTGAATTTGAACAAAGAGAAGTAGCGGTGACGGTCGAATCTTCGAGAAAAGCCGAACGGGACGCGGCGGCTTTGCCGACCTTGCTCAAACGCAAAGAGGAGATCGAAGCGGAAGGAAAATCTCTGCGTGAGGAACAGGATGCGGAAAAAGCCAAGCTTGAAAATCTTCCGCAGACCGAAAAGGATTTAGCCGAGATAAGATCGAAATTAGATGCTTTGGGAAGTCCGCGTGAAAAGATCAAATTGCTGGAAAAGGATTTAAGCAGAGAAATTTCGGTGCGGGAAAAACTGACGAATATCGAAAGCAATTTCGAACGACTGGAAAGCGACCGGCGTTTTAAGGTTGAACGATTAGAAACTTATAAGGATTTGGACGAGAATTGGAAAATTTTTACAACGAAACGAGACGAAACCGCCGACGCTCACAGGGAATTTTTGAGCAACGAGGCGTTGGCAAAATCTCTGCCCGAAAAGATCAGGGAATTTGAAGAAACGCAGAAGGAAATTAAAGAGTTGACCGAAAATCTCGAACAAGCAAAAAGGGAATTTGAAACGGAAAATAAAAATTACGACAGCGAAAAACATTTTGCGGAAAAACAGGATTTGCAAAATATCGAGCGAAAACTGGTTGAAACAAAAGCGAATTTTGAACACGCGGAACGACGCGAAAAGGAATTAAAGGAAAAACTGCAGAAATTAAAAGCAATCAAGCTTTCGCTCGGCGATGATCTCAACGAACAAGTAAGGCTCGAAAAGGTCGGCGAAGCGACGGCGTTTATCCGTTCGACGTTAAAAGAAGCCGCTCCGCGGGTGGCGAAAAATTACGTCTATCACGTTTCCATCGAAGCCAATCAGATGTTCCGCGATATTACGGGAAACATGGAGAGAACGCTTCACTGGACGGAAGATTACGGTATCGAACTTGAAGAAGACGGGCATCGCCGGCCTTTTCAAAATCTTTCGGGGGGCGAACAGATGGCGGCGGCCCTTTCGGTAAGGTTGGCATTATTAAAACAGCTTTCGGATGTAAATCTCGCGTTTTTCGACGAACCGACGATGAATATGGACGCCGAACGCCGCGAACGCCTCGCCGAACAGATTTCTCAGATCACCGAAAAGCAGACCTTTAATCAACTGTTCGTCATCTCGCATGATGATACGTTTGAGAATTATGTGGATAATGTTCTGATGATTCGGGCGGAAGATGATGGAGAGTAATAGAGGAATTTGAAAATTTTCTTGTCGCCATAGGCGACAGACATTATAGCGTAGGGTGAAACCCTACGTCTGATGAAAGTTAAATTTTGCTCGCTGAAAGTGAGCAAAATCCGCCATTTTTGTTCGACACTTTCAGCGTCGGTTTTTTATTTTCAATTTACGGAGGGTTTCACCCTACGCTATTATCTTCGTCGCTTTTGGCGACAAGAATCGGCAATCTTGTAAAAAAGTTTATTCACGCATTATGAGAAACTATGTTGGAAATTTGTAAATCAAAAAGATTTTGAAGTTAAAATCATTGATATGCGGAAAAAGTTTTATTTTAATCATTCGAGTGTCGAACTTTTTTTTGGACGCTCAGCCGCGTCCAATGCCAGCAGGATGCTGGCGTTCCTTGTAAGAAATTATGAAAAACGATCTGGAAAAATGTTTCGAGTTTATCCTTGAACTGGAAAAATTAAAAGCGGTGACGCGGAAAGTTAAACCGCTCGGTTTGGAGCGTTACGAAAATTCCGCCGAACATAGCTGGCAGATTTCGCTTCTGGCGTTTGTGCTGGCGAGGTTTTCCGATGAAGAAATTGATATTTCAAAGGTTATAAAAATGCTCCTCGTTCACGACATCGGCGAGATCGATGCGGACGATGTGTTCTTTTTTGACGAAGCAAAAAGAGCGGAAGCAAAAAATAATGAACAGGAATCGGTCGAACGGATCTTGGGAATTTTGCCGGAAGAAACGGGCCGCGAACTGCTCGAACTCTGGAAGGAGTTTGAATTCGGCGACACTGCGGAAGCAAAATATGCGCGAGCGATGGATCGCCTGATGCCGGTTTTGCAGAACATTTACAACAACCGGCAGAGTTGGGATGAAAACGGTATCGGCAAAGAAACGATTTTGGCCAAAACCGCCTACATCGGTGATGCGAGCGAGGAGGTTTGGGAAACAATTGCTGAAAAAATCGAAAAAGCTTTTGAAAATTAAAAAATGGGAAAATCTTGCATTTCAGATAGATTCGCGTAAGAATTAAAGCGTCCAAAAATATCAAATGACAGGAGAAAATTTTAATGAAATCTTTTTTAACATTCGGCGTATTGTTTTTCGCACTTACTTTTTGCGGGTTAACCGACAAGCTCAAAGAGCAAATGGGTGATAGTTCGAGTAGCAGTTCCGAGTCAACGAACACGGAAACAGGCGATTCGGGCAATGCTGATGCGGACGACGGCGATGTCGAAAAAGCTGAACTCAGTGCCAAACAAAAAGAAATACTCGATGGCGGAAAAGAAGCGAAATGGGAAGATCAGGGAATTACGTTCACCGTGCCGAGCGGCTGGAACAAAATGGATGTTAAAAAAGAGTCGTTCAATTACGGTTCGCCGAAGACGGGTTTTCTGATCGGCACGATCGCGGTGATGCCCGCCAATTTTCCCGCCGACACGAGTTTGAATGCGACGCACACGAGTGCTTTGGAACAATTAAAGAACGGCAAATATGAAAACGTCCGGTGGCTCGAAATTGACGGCATCAAAGGCGTCGAATGGGTTGAAGCGATGGGCGAAGACAAAAGCGGCCCGCGTCGCCATCAATGGATCGCCTTCCGCAATTATCAGGGACAAAACCAGCAGATAAATATGATTCTTTCAACCGACGCCGGCAAATTCGACGACAAAAAAGACGATTTTTCAGCGATACTTTATTCGATGAAAATTGATAAATAATCTTAAAATCAAAAAGGCGGTGAGATTTAACATTACTGCCTTTTGAACTCAACTTAACTACGAAATATACGAAAGGAACACGAAAATTTACGAAAATTTAGGAAGATGTTGTCCAACTGTCTATTTCATTTCTTATGTTTTTGTAGTTATCTCGATTGCCGAATCTTTCGTATTCCAGTTTGGGATAATGTCCGAAATTTACGAGTAAGGCGAGATTGAATTTTGTTGCCTTTAAGTAATTTATCGTTTGTCCGCGATGTTCATCAATGATATTGGAAAGTGCTTTTAACTCGATTATGATCTTGTTATAACAAACAAAATCAGGTCTATAAAATTTTTCAAGTTGAACTCCCTTATATTCCAAAAATAGTTTTGGCTCAGATATAAAAGGTATTTTCTGTAATCCGAATTCTATTTTAAGACATTCGTGATATACAGGCTCACTGAAACCGCAACCTTTTTGTTTATATACCTCGAAACAGGCTCCGATTATTTTGTAACTTTCTTCTTTGTAAATTAGATTTGACATTCAATGTGAGTCCTTGAGTTTTGCATAAAATCTTTTTTCGTAAATTTTCGTGCTTTTTCGTGTGTTTCGTAGTTTTGTTATTTAAGACAGTCCTTCAAAATTTCAACAAATTTCCGGACATCCAGAAACGAATTATAGAGCGGAACAGGAGCGATGCGAATTACGTCGGGTTCTCGCCAGTCGGCGATGACGCCTTTTTCGGTGATGGCGTTGAAAAGTGATTTGTCGGAATTTTTGACTCTTATGGAAAGTTGGCAGCCTCGCTCGTTTGGATTTGAAGGTGTGATTATTGAAATTCTTTCGTCGTTTATTTCATTTAAAAGATATTCCATATATCCCGTTAATTTACGGGATTTTTCGATTAGATTTTTCATTCCGGCTTCTTCGAAGATTTCCAAACTTGCCCGAAGCGAAGCCATTTGAAAGATCGGCGGATTTGATAATTGCCAGCCTTCCGCTCCTTTCATCGGGATGAATTCATCGTCCATCAAAAAGCGTGTTTCCTTATCATGTCCCCACCAACCGGCAAAACGCGGGAGATCAAAACTTTCCGCGTGGCGTTCGTGCACAAAAATTCCGGCAATTCCGCCCGGTCCCGAATTGAGGTATTTATACGAACACCAGGCGGCGAAATCTACGTTCCAGTCGTGCAGTTTTAAGTCCAAATTGCCCGCCGCGTGGGCGAGATCAAAACCGACCGTTGCACCAATCTTGTGACCGGCTTCGGTGATCACCTCCATATCGAACGCCTGTCCCGTGTAATAATTGACGCCGCCGAGCATAATCAAAGCAATTTCATCGCCGTTCTCTTCGATGGTTTGAAGAATATCTTCGGTTCTCAGAGTCGTTTCACCCGTCCGGGGTTTTAGTTCGGTTAAAGAATCACCAACATCAAATCCGTGAAATTTAATTTGTGATTTAACGGCGTATTGATCGGACGGAAACGCATCGCCTTCGATAATTATTTTGTTTCTTTTGCTGTCGGGACGATAGAACGAAACCATCAAAAGATGCAAGTTTACCGTTAAGGAATTCATCACGACCGTCTCGACCGGCTTTGCCCCGACAACCTCGGCCATCTGTTCGGTTAAAAATTCGTGATACGGCATCCAGGGGTTTTTCGCATGAAAATGGCCTTCGACGCCTAAATTTTCCCAGTCTTTTAATTCCTGTTCGATATACTCGCGGGCTGTTTTCGGCTGAAGACCGAGCGAATTGCCCGTAAAATACAAAACATCTTCGCCCGATTCCTGTTTCGGCATATAGAACTTCTCGCGGAAATGCCCGAGCGGATCCCGCTCGTCCATCGTTCGGGCATAATCTTCGGTTGATTCGAATTTGACTGAATTATTTTCCATCGGTTGATAATTATAAACGCAAAACTCAAATACGTCTTGACCTAAGAACTGAATTCCGCCAAAGACTGTGTGTCTTGCAAAATGTGTGAAACAGGAATAAACTACGGAAAATCTTACGTAACAAGCGGAACCGTTCTTCATAAATTAAGGGGATAGTTCTGTTTTTTATTTTGACGGCGGATATTTGCCATTTGAGCAAATCGCTTACCCCTTCGATTTATGCCGGAAATTTTGACAGCTCAAGAACGGATGCAAACTGATCAGATACGGAAATTTTTCAGTTTTGTATGGTTGCAAGTTTTCTAATTTCTGTAAAAGGAGTTTGAAAATGTATCAAGAGCATTTTGACGCTTTTGTAAAAACGTGGAACGACGGAAATACGGACAGATTGGATGAATATGCTTCGCCCGATTTAACCCGCACGGGTCCGAAAACGATGAATACTTCCGCCAATGATCTGGCTGAATTAAAAACACTCATCACTAATTTTCGGAATGCCTTTCCCGATCTCCACGTAACTATTGACGAAGTGCTTTTTCATGAAGACCGCTCTTTCTGCCGTTGGACGTTTACGGGAACTCACACCGGCGAGGGAACCGATATTCCGCCGACGAATAAATCGGTCGAGCTTACGGGTTGTTCGGTTCACCGCTATGAAGACGGCAAATTAGCCGAAGAATTCGTTTACTACGATGCCCTCGAATTTATGTCGCAACTCGGCGTGATCGAAGCCCCGAAAACAATGGCATCAGCCGGATAAAACGTTCAAGCAAAAAAGAAAATGCCGGACTGATACTTGATATTCTGTCCGGCATTTCGTTTGTCTTTATAAAAAATTCACTTTCACTCAAATTTTGATTTGTCCAGATCCAGCCAATCAAGTGCCGCCCCGTGCAGCATTTTTGCTTTTGTTTCATCATCAAAGCCGCTCGATTCGATCAGTTGTCCGGGTTCGAGTTCTCCCAAAGGAAAGGGATAATCTGATCCCAGAGCGATTCTGTCCGCACCGACCAGTTTGACGAGATATTCGAGCATTTCGGGCGAATGAACCAGGGAATCGAGCCAGAATTTTCCCAGATACTCACGCGGGTTGACGTCGTTATCAACCGCACAGAGATCGGGACGCACCTGAAAGCCGTGTTCGATCCGGCCGATGGTCGCGGGAAATTCGCCGCCGCCGTGAGCAAAGGCGATGCGAAGGTTCGGCAATTTTTCCAGAACGCCCGCGAAGATCAAAGAGCAGATCGCCCGTGAAGTTTCCGCCGGCATTCCGACCAGCCACGGCAGCCAGTATTTCTGCATATCTTTCATTCCCATCATCTCCCAGGGATGAACGAAGACGGCCATGCCCGCTTCTTCACACGCCGCAAAAATATCGTAAAATTCCGGTTCGCTCAAGTTTTTCTGATTGACGTTCGAGCCGATCTGTATGCCTTTCAGCCCGATCTCTTTGGCCCGTTTCAATTCCCTGACGGCGAGTTTTGCGTCCTGCATCGGCAAAGTTCCGAGACCGACAAATCTTTTTGGATGGTTTTCAACGATTTCGGCGATTCCGTCATTCAAAACTTTGGCAACTTCCAGACCGTCTGCGGGATTTGCCCAATAGGAAAACATTACGGGAACGGTCGAAAGCACCTGCACATCAACGCCGTGCGTGTCGCATTCGGCGATCCTCTTTTCGGCCGACCAGCAATTGTCTTCGATCTCTCTGAAAAAATGCCCGTCGTCCTTCATCATCTTCGCACAGCCCGCCTTGTGATGATCGAGCGTAATAAAACCGCCGTAGCCGAATTTATCTTTCCAGTTCGGAATGTCTTTGGGAAGAATGTGTGTGTGTATATCGATTTTTAGCATATTATGATTTTTTGTATTTTGTTCTTTTAATCAGTCTTCTATTATATCGGTAACTTTATCTGCATTCGGCTCTTTTTGATTTGCGTCCTGCTTTTCCTGATCGGCCAGCACATTTTCAGCGGCTTCAGCGATACGGTCTTCAACCTTTTCGCTCGGTGCGTTCGAAGGATGATAATTTCCTCCGTGATAAAAATACGAATCTTCATAGAGTTCCCGGAGGAACTTCAAAAACACCTTGCCGATAGCAATGGCCGGAACGGCGAGCACAAAACCCAGCAAACCGAAAAGTTTTCCGCCGATCAGCAGACCTAAGAACACGGCCATCGGGTGCAGATTGAGCCGGCCGCCTAAGATTCGCGGGGTTAGGATATAGCCTTCCAAAGTTTGAACGGCCGTAAAAACACCCAGAATCGCCAGTATGTTCCAGACGCCGCCGCCGTGAGCAATGGTAAGCAGACAGGCAAGAAATACGCCGATCAGCGTACCGATGTATGGAATCGCATTGAGCAATCCGGCGAGCAGAGCGATGCCCGCCCAGGCCGGCACATCCAGAAACCAGAATCCGACGGCATAGCAGGCCGCCATGATCAAACCGATCAGAAGTTGAGCACGGACGTAAGATTCCAGAATCCGCCCGGATTCATCAAACAGACGGCTGAAGGCTTCACGAAACCGCGGCGGGATCAATTCTTCAAAAGATCTCCGCCAATTTTGAAAATCGATCAGAATATAAAATACAAAGAACGGGACGAGCAACAGATCAACCGAAGAATTCAAAATGGAGACAATGACCGAACCGCCGCCGTTTTTATTGACGACGATTTCGCCGTTTTCGTCGATCGTCGTCGTTTTAGTTGAAATGTTCTCGTTATAAAACTCGACCGGACTACTTAAAAACTGCTCGATCTTGTCTCCGGCGACACTTTCCAAAGCTGGCGAGTAGCGTTTCATCCAGGCTCTCTGACGGGCGGCATTTTCGGGCGTAAAGTTTTCAACGACCTTTGAAGTGGCCCGAGCACCTTCATCCCACAAATCAGGGAGAATATAGGCCAGGAATACGCCGATCACGATGGTTACGGCAAATATTGCAATGATCGAAGAAATGCTTCGCGAAAGCCCTCTTTTTTCGCCCTCGATGACCAGCGGATTCAGCAAATAGGCCAGAGCGAAAGAAGCCAGCAACGGAATGATCGCCAAACTTCCGATAACATATATCAAATATAAAATTATGACCGATACGACAATTGTCGGAATCCAACGCAGCCACCAAAACGGTGAGCGGTCTCCATTGCTTTGATCTTTCATTTTTTTTATTCCCCTTGCTCGCTGAATATATTAATTCTAAAGAAGATTATCTATTTTACAACGTATTCGTCCGAAGATATATATGTTTTATTCAAATATCTTTCAATCCGCCGACATCGTATCGCTTTTGAATACCTTGAACAGATAAAAATATGACGGAAAAAGCAGAACTGCTCCGCCGATCAAAGTGCCGAGCAGAAGTTGCAGAGTAAAACGCGGAGCGGCCGAGTTATAGACGGTTACATCCGGCTCGATCAAAAAGGGAAATTGAGCGAACGCCCAGCCGAGCAGGATGAGAACGACTTGAGCGGCGGCACAAATTCTGGCAAATTGAAATTTCCGTCTGAACAAAGCGTAAAATGCCCCGACGGCGGAAATTGCGGTCGCAAAGTGCAAACCCAAAGCCCACCAGGTGCGGCTGATTCCGGCTCGCACGGTCGGTGCGCCGGTTTCGGCGAGTAGAAAAACGATCAATGCCAAAACGGCGACAACAATGCCGGAAATTATCGCCCGCAGACGAAAATCATTTTGGAGTTTTTTGTTTTCGGTTTCCAGAGTTAGAAAAACAGCCGCGAGGAACGCAAACAGTGCAAATGCAAAAAATCCGACGGCGAAGGGAAACGGAGCGAGCCACGAACTGAAAAAATCCGTCGTCACGAAACCGTTTTCGACGCGAATTGTGCCGGAAGCAATTGCTCCGAGAACAATGCCGAGGAGAATCGGCGTGATGATGCTCGAAATTGAAAAAACCGTACTCCAATGCTCCTGTTTTTTATTTTCTTCGGGGTTCGGTTTGCCGTGTTTGCGGAAGACGAAAGAAGTCCCGCGTAAGATTATGCCGATGAGCAGTAAGGTGATCGGAATATGCAGGGCAGTGGCGACGACGGCAAAGGCGTTCGGAAATGCGGTAAAGAGTATGACGATGACGAGGATCAGCCAGACGTGGTTGGCTTCCCAGACGGGACCGATGGCTTCTTCGATGAGTTTGCGTTGTTCGGTTTTCCGCTCGCCGAACGCAAACAGATCCCAAACTCCGCCGCCGTAGTCCGCACCGCCGAGCAGTGCGTA
>JBGTRS010000076.1:0-5412 GCA_041940665.1 Pyrinomonadaceae bacterium
CCGAGTTTGACGACGTGACTTTTTATTGCAATTCCGAAATTTGCTAAAAGCTGTTTGGCAAACGCACCGCAGGCAACCCTTGCGGCCGTTTCTCTGGCCGAAGCCCGTTCCAGAATATCGCGTAAATCTCTCGTTTGAAATTTTTGACCGCCGGCCAGATCGGCGTGGCCGGGACGCGGTCGTTTGACAACCCGCGGATTTTTCGGCTCGTCCTCGATCGCCTCACTCGACATAATCTGTTCCCAATGGACAAAATCGCGGTTTTCGATCATTATCGCAATCGGCGATCCGAGTGTTTTGCCGTGCCGGACGCCTGAAAGAATTTGCACCTTATCCTGCTCGATCTTCATCCGCCCGCCGCGACCGTAGCCTTGCTGTCTTCGCCAAAGTTCGAGATTTATTTTTTCGATGTCAATCTCAACTCCGGCGGGCATCCCTTCGATGATGGCGACCAATGCTTTCCCGTGTGATTCTCCGGCCGTTGTAAACCTAAACTTCATTTAATTTTTCTTTTGTCTTTTCCTCTTTTTCAATTACTTTTAAATTTTTTCTCAAAACGATCAAACCGACACTGCTTAAAATCAGAATTCCGCCGATGGCCGTTTGCGGCTGAAATTTTTCATCGAGAAAAACCGACCCGCAGATCACCGCGATCAAAGGCGTCACCAGGGCGATCGTCATCGCTTTGGTTGATTCGATTTTACTTAAAAGCCAATAATAAAGCCAAAACGAAGTGATCGTTCCCAGAATCGCCAGATATAAAATGCTGAAGATCGCTGTTCCCGAATAATTAAATTCAAGCGGATTTCCCTCTTTTAACAAAGCTATTACGATGATCGGCAAAATTCCGCAAATCATCTGACCGAAAACAAGACTGGCCGGATGCATCGAACCGCCTTTTGCTTTGGTCAGAATCGAAGCGTGGGCGGCGGCGTAAGCTCCGATGACGATCCCGACGCTACCGGCAAATGCCCAAAAGTCATCAATCTGAAGTTGTTCGATAAATATTACGGCGACACCGAAAATGCCCAGAAACAAAGCGAAAAACTTAAACCAGGTGATCTTTTCTTCCGGCAGATAATACCAGGCAAGAATCAGACCGAAAACGGGAATCATCGCCTGCAGAACCGCCGCCAACCCTGACGAGATATAGAGTTCGCTCCAAAACACCAGACTGTAATTGATGGAAAATTGCAGAATTCCGGTTACTGCCAAAAGCCGCCATTGTTTGCCGGTCTTCGGAAGTGGAATTTTCCGGATAAAAATTATTGTCCCGACAATTATTATGGAAAGTATAAATCTTAATGAAGCGAAACTTAAAGGCGGCAGGTCTTCGAGTCCGACCTTTATAAAAAGCCAGGTTGTTCCCCAGATCAGGCACAGAATTAACCAAACAAGAATTTTCATCGAATTCGTAAAAAGTAAATAGTAAATGGTAAATAGTTTTACTTCAAAACCGGATTACCATTTACTATTTGCTATTTTCATTCAACCTTTTTCATAAAAACTGAGCCAGGTTTCGCCTTGTTTGATAATTCGCCAACGCCTTATTTCGCCGACCAGATCGGGCAGAATATTTTTCGAATGATGTTCGGTAATAAAAATCCCTTCGTTTGAAAGGCTGTCCGGATTTTCATAACCCAGTTCATTCAGAACCAGCGAGTAATTTTCCCGGTAAGGCGGATCGAAAAAAATTATGTCCCAGGTTTTCTCTTTTTCACGCGTGAGAAATTTATCGGCCGTATTGCAGAAAATTTCGGTTTGCTCTTCGGGAATTTCCAGCAGATCGAGATTTTCTTCGATCAAAGCACAGGATTTGCGGGATTTATCAACGAAGGTCGCGAAGCTGGCACCTCTCGAGATCGCCTCGATTCCGACCGCCCCGGTTCCGGCACACAGATCGAGAAATTTTGTTCGGGAATTTATCCGCGGATTGAGAACATTAAAAAGCGTTTCCCGCAGACGATCGGAGGTCGGGCGGGTTTTGTTGTCCGCCGGGCTTTTCAAAATTCTCCCGCGAAATTCTCCTGCAATCACACGCATAAATTACATCAAAAACTATTAAAGCAAAGATGCATAGCAACGAAGTCCGCCAAGTATATTTGTAAAATTTAACTTTGCGGCTTCGCAACTATGCAACTTTGCGTTAAAAAAATCTACATCTACGATTTTCTATCGTAAAAACTTATCGCTGAATCGCCTTGAACAATTACTCGCCAGCGTTTCATAACACCGATTCTTTCGGGGAAAAACATTTCGGCGTGATGTTCAACAACCAGAATTCCGCCCGGTTTGACGCAAACACCGCGTTCGAAATATTTCAAAACCTCGTCATAATCCGTGTCGTACGGAGGGTCATAATAAACCACATCCCAAAAACGGCGTTTTTTGTCCATTTGTTTCAGGAACGGAACGACTTCCATTTCAAAAATTTCGCCGTGTCCTTCTTTTACTCCGAGGGATTGCATATTTTTCCGGATAAAACTGCACATCTTCGCCTTACGTTCAACAAAGGTCGAAATCAGTGCACCACGTGAAATCGCTTCCAGACCGACAGTCCCCGAACCGGCACAAAGATCTAAAAACCTTCCGGCACGAACCCTTCGGAAGAGTATACGAAACATAATTTCGCGTATTCTTCTGGCCGTCGGTTTCACCTTGGGTGAATCGGTGCTTTTTAGATATTTTCCTCTGTGTTTGCCATCGGTTATCTGCATATCGGAAACGATTTTGGGTAGTTGTTGTCTTTTCCAGGGCGGAACACCTTTGCCTTTTTTGTTAAAACGGTTTTTCGGATTGTATTTATTATTTTTGGATTGATACCCGCCATCCCTTTTTGAAAATCTTCCATCCTTTTTCTGGTATTTATTGTTACGCGGCTTATATCCTCCACCGCTGTAACTGTATGATTTTTCATCACCTTGATCATAGTATTTTTTACGATAAGGTTTTTTGGGGGCTGTTGCTGATGCGTGTCGTCGGTTTTCCATTTTTCTTCCTTATTTCATTTTTTGAATTATCTTGGGAATATTTTCACAGATAGCTGTAAATTTCGAGCTATTTTCACGAATAAAATCCTAAAAGATTGCGAGAAAAGTTATTCGTCTGGAATTAAAATCAGTTACGCACTAAACTTTTTCCTTCTAAAATCAAAATTATCGGAGCGTTTGTGAAACTGTTAATAAAGATTTAATCAAATTAATTTGAAAATTACAAATTTTTTGTCTTAAATTGCTACACATTTCTTTAATTAATCGGAGTTTTCGAACATTTTAGCCGATTCCGGCCAATTTAAATCTTGAATCCGACTTGGCAATTCTAATCAGTTCGGATGTTTCTTTAGTCAAACGTTTGCTTGTCAGAAAATGTTCGGCTTCGTTTCTCGCATCCTCTAATATTTCCAGATCTCTGATTATATTCCCGATCTTAAAGGTTTGTATTCCCGACTGACGCGTGCCGAGGATGTCGCCCTGTCCGCGGATTTCCAGATCTTTTTCGGAAATAAGAAAACCGTCATTGGTTTTTTCCATAATACCGAGACGTTCTTTGGCAACGGCCGTTCTTTTAACACCGGCTAAAAGTACGCAAAAAGATTGTTCCGCCCCGCGTCCGACCCGGCCGCGAAGTTGATGAAGCTGGGATAAACCGAATCTTTCGGCGTGTTCGATGATCATCAAAGAAGCATTCGGAACATCCACACCGACCTCGATGACGGTTGTCGAAACCAAGATATGCAGTTTTCCCGCAACGAATTCCTGCATTATCTTTTCCTTTTCGACGGGTTTCATTTTGCCGTGAAGAAGACCGACTTTGTAGTTCGGAAAAATTTTATCGCGTAATTCCTCATACATTTTTGTCGCGGCTTTCAGATCCATTTTTTCCGATTCTTCGATCAAAGGATAGACGACATAAACTTGCCGGCCGAGATTTACTTCCCTTTCGATGCCTTTATAGACGCCCTTGCGTTGATCCTCGCCGCAGACGACGGTTTTGACCGGTGTTCTCCCGGGCGGAAGTTCGTCAATGACGGAAACATCCAGATCGCCGTAAACGGTCATGGCCAGAGAACGCGGAATCGGAGTCGCGGTCATCACCAAAATATCCGGGTTATAACCTCTCGCCCGAAGTTCGGCCCTTTGCATCACACCGAACCGATGCTGTTCATCAACTACAGCAAGCCCGAGTTTTTCAAACTGAACGGCGTCCTGGATAAGTGCGTGCGTGCCGATCACCGCCTGGACTTCGCCTTCGGCTATCAACTTTTGAACCTTTCTTTTCTGTGCCGCCCGCAGACTGCCGATCAGTAGTTCAACCTGATAGGGAGTTTCGTCGAAAAGCTTAAGAGCATTGCGGACGTGCTGTTCGGCCAGAATTTCCGTCGGTGCCATCAGAGCGGTTTGATAACCGTTTTCCATTGCGGCGAACATGGCGAGAAAGGCGACGATGGTTTTCCCGCTGCCGACATCGCCTTGAATCAAACGGTTCATCGGCGAGTCGGATTCGAGATCATCAAAAATCCTTTTCAAAACACGGTCTTGAGCATTGGTCAGAGTGAAGGGCAGAAGCGATTTTATCCGCTCCTGAGTTCTGCCGGTAATTTCGATGACAGTTCCTTTCGGTTCTTTCTGGCGTTCACCGCGTTTGAGTTGAAGCGAAAATGAAACCCAGAAGAATTCTTCAAAGATCAGGCGTTTATGGGCGTTGCTTCTCGCCGCGACATAATCCGAAAGGCTCGAATCCTCGGGCGGATAATGAATCTCTTCGACGGCCCGATGACGCGGAATAAGTTTTTGCCGGGCAATCAGATCATCCGGCAGAGTTTCGGGAATCGTCGCAATATCTATATTTTGCAAAATGCTGAAAATTATTTCCCGCAGACGTTTCGTGCGGAATTCGCCGAGTTTTCGGTAGACCGGAACCCGGCGACCGACATGAACCATCGCCAATTCCGGCGTTTCTTCATCTTCATTCAATTCATCGTCTTTCGAGTTACGCAGCTTTTCAACGACTTCATCAAAACTATCCGCGTTTTCCGCCATTTCCTTCAAAAGCCCGAAGTTTTCGGCATCTTCAAAGTTCGGCAGAATTTCAAGCTCGTCATCCGGCTTTTTGATGTTCAGCGAAAAAGTGTTGCGTCGCGAATCCCATTCCCAATTGCCGTAAGCGACAAAGCGCGTACCGCGGGAAAATTTTTTCTGCCAGTAATTGACGATGTGATGGGCGGATTTGCCGGAAACAAACCACCAAACGACGACGGGTTTGCGGGTGCGTTCGATGTCGCTTCCGGTAATTTCAAAAATATAGAGCGGCGGGGCTTTTTTCGGACGGTTCTTACCAACTCGGAAACCGCCGGACACGCGGACATAAAGTTCGACGGATGCTTCGATGCCGTCGAAAAGCTCCTCGATCGGC
>JBGTRS010000076.1:5422-13034 GCA_041940665.1 Pyrinomonadaceae bacterium
GGTCTTCATACCGCATCGGAAAATAATTCAAAAGGTCTTCGACTTTCGCCTCGGTCAGATCGGTTTTATTGGCGTGGCCGGCCACTGCCATTGCCAATTTCCGCGACATGGTAACAGAAAGATTCAAAAATTCGAATTCGTGAAGCGAATGAATCGGCGTTTTGATGGATAAGTTCATTTGGGAAAATTTTAGCATAAGGAGGAATTCAGCCACAGAAGACACTGAGATTTAAGAGAATAAATTTCAGTATTCTCTGTGGCTGAAATCAAAAAATTCCGAACCATTTTTTACGCGGAACAGAAATGACCGGATAAGACGCGGTGTTTAATAAACCGCCGGGAGTTTCTTTTGTCAATCCGTAATTGTTTTTCAGCCGGGCGAGAATTCCCCGACGGTCTACCTTTATTTTGCCTTTGTCATTAAAAAGAAGGCCGAGAGAAATGCCTTCATCAGTAAATTCACCGCCGCGTCGCTTTAGATAAAAGGCGGAGGTCAGATGAGCGGAAAATTCTCTCTGAAAGGCGGTCGGGTTAAATATCTTCCGCTCGATGCCTTTTGAAAACGAAGACAGCATCAAGGCAAAATCCATCGCGTGTTTGCCTTCGTGTACAAAAGTTCCTTCGATACCGCGTTGTCCGCCGGTATCAATCGTCTCGCGGGCGATATTGAGCCGCACGAATTTTGCCGCCTCCAAAAATTCCAAATCCCCTCTCTGAACAGCTTTGATCGCCGCCTTTTGGTCATCGAGCTGGACGCTTCCCGAACCGCCGACCTTGGAAGCCCGATCAAGATAGATGACAATTTCCGTAGATTCAATAAACTCCGCTATTTTTTGCTGAAATCCATCACCGAACTTTTTTATACCACCGAGAGCCAGTTTGATTCGCTCACGGTCAATTTCCGGTACGTTTTGGTGAAATATCATAATCAATCCGTTTTGACGCAGAAATTTTTTGAAAAAATTATATCATCCGTTAAAAAGGAGAAAAGACTTCGGGGCTGAAAGTCTTTTCTCCTTTTTATTCTTTTATGTTTAAGTTTATGGTTTTTTGCTTATATCTCTTTGAACAAACTCCTTTCCACGCTTAGAATCTGCACCGGTTGGATCTTCAGATATAAAATCCTCATCCGTTATGCTTTCATCCAAATTTATCAGACGGCTCGGATTTTGAAATCTGTAACGTCCGGAAGTCGCCTGCAAAACATAGCTCTGACCGACCGGTATATCGGTAAATCGATAATATCCGAAATGATTGGTCGTCGCATAGATCGGCTCCGGCAAATTTCCGCCCGAAAGCATTATGACGACGAACTTCAATCCTTGTCCGTCCGCTGTTCTGGCACGCCCCTGAACAGTTCCGGGAGCGGCGGTCGGCTGAAATTGGGCTGTTACGGCTATATTATCGATACCGAATTCATCGCGGTTACCCGCCCCGGAAACATCATCGCCCGTCCAACGCAGATAAAAGAAAGCACCGGGCGTAATTGACAGTCCGCTGATCACGATCGGCCCTCGGCCCACGGTCGTCACCATAGGAACACCGTCGGCTGTTTCTGTCGAAGTGAAATCGGCGGCTCCGACGGGCGAATAGGTTACGTTGTCAGAGGAAAAAGAAAAATTAAAGGAATTTGCTCTATCCGTGTCATTAAAAACCAAAATATCATAGGAAATGGTAAATTGTTGGATATTCGTTGTCCCGTTATTCTGGATTCTCAAGGTTATATCACCCGGCGTAAAATCAGACCCACCCGGTTGTATGTAAATTGCCGGATTTGTCGTGTAAGCATAAATTCCTCCAGTTGTTATACTTCCCGTGGTTCCTCCCCGTGCAAAATCTCCAGTCGTTTGAGTGCCTCCGAAAGCTAAATTACCGTCGCTAAAACCCGTAATTGCAAAAGCATCGGAATCAAGTTGGCCAACGGCCGGAGTCGGTGTAAACCCGGATCCGTCAAACGTTCCGTTGTTGACCCCGCTGATGGTAGTGCTGAAATCTATCGTCTGGGTGCCATTTGCGGTAAATGACAATTGACCGAATCCGGTCAGTACAGTCCCGCAAGTTATTAATATAAACGCGACAATCTTTATTAAATTTTTCTTTATCATTTGTTTCCCCTTCTGTTTGTATAATTTTACAAATTATCCTACTTTTATTTTAATCAAAGCTAAACAAATTTAACTTTTTAAAATTAAAAATTTGTTAAACACTTGTTTTTTAGTTCACCTTAAACAAAAAAACAGTTTCCACTTTGCTATCCGTCCCGCCCGATTATTTTTGAGATAAAATCTTTATTTGTGATTCTTTCGTTCAAATTTATCTGACGGATCGGATTTTTGAGAAATATACCGTTCGAAGATCTCAGTTCATTTGTAAAGCATTTTCCGAATTATTTTTTCTTTTCGGTTTATCTCTGAATTCTCTTGTTTTGATTTAATTTTACTACGAAAATAAGGAAACTCCAAAAAAATTATAATTCATTCATTCTCAACAATTTAAAAACAAAAAAGAGAGACGGATTTTTATTCCATCTCTCTCTGACTTTATTTATAAAAATATATGTAAATTATTTACCGGAAGTAAGCATAAGTCTCGCGTTTGCTTTTTCGAGGCGTTCCAATTCGACCTCGAATTCTTCCTCGGTGCCCTTCCATTCGCCGAGAAGTTTTTGTGCCTCATCGCGTTCGGTTTTGGCACCTTCAACATCTATTTCTTCCGTGTTTTCGGCAATGTCCGCCAAAATCGAAACCTTGTTGTGGTTGATCTCAACAAAGCCGCCCGAAACGACCAATTTTTCGGTCGTTCCTTTATCCGAATAACTTAAAATGCCGGGTTTGAGCGTCGAAATCAACGGAGCGTGGTTCGGTAAGATACCGATCTCGCCTCTCGCCGTCGGCACATATACCGCTTCAACTTCCTGATCAACGACCTTTTTTTCAGGTGTTACAATTTCTAAATTAATCATATACTTTCAGAGTTCAGAGTTCAGAGTTCAGAGTTCAGAGTTTGATAGCGAAAAACCAACACTAAACTTTGAACCCTGAACTCTGAACTAATTTTTATGCCGCGGCCGCCATCTTCTTGGCTTTTTCGCGGGCTTCATCAATCGTTCCGACCATATAGAACGCTTGTTCCGGCATATCGTCGCATTTGCCTTCGATGATTTCGCGGAACCCTTTGATCGTATCTTCGATCTTTACGTAGCGTCCTTCGAGTCCCGTAAACTGTTCGGCCACGTGGAACGGCTGCGAGAAGAATCTTTGCACCTTTCTGGCCCGGGAAACGGTCAATTTATCTTCTTCGCTCAATTCATCCAAACCCAAAATGGCGATGATATCCTGCAAATCTTTATAGCGTTGCAAAATTTGTTTTACCGATTGAGCGGTTTCATAATGCTCTTCACCGACGATCTGCGGATCGAGAATCCGCGAGTTCGATGAAAGCGGGTCAACCGCCGGATAAATCCCGAGTTCGACGATCTGCCGCGAAAGTGCCGTCACCGCGTCGAGGTGGGCAAATGTTGTTGCCGGAGCGGGATCGGTGTAATCGTCAGCCGGAACGTAAACGGCTTGAATAGACGTGATAGCACCTGTTTTGGTAGATGTAATACGCTCCTGCATTTCGCCCATTTCGGTGGCGAGATTCGGCTGATAACCAACCGCCGAAGGCATCCGTCCAAGAAGTGCGGACACTTCCGAACCGGCCTGTGTGAAACGGAAAATATTGTCAACGAAGAAAAGCACATCATTACCTTGATCGCGGAAATATTCGGCAACCGTCAAACCGCTCAAAGCAACCCGAAGTCTGGCTCCCGGCGGCTCGGTCATTTGTCCGTAAATCAGAGATACTTTTGAATCCTTGATCGCTTCACTGTCCACCTTGGTCAGATCGAAGGCGTGATTTTCTTTGAAGTCATCCATAAATTCCTTACCGTATTTGATAACTTCCGATTCGACCATTTCCCGCAAAAGGTCATTGCCTTCACGGGTTCTTTCACCGACGCCGGCGAAAACCGAAAACCCGTCGCGTCCCTTTGCGACGTTGTTGATAAGTTCCATAATAAGAACCGTTTTACCAACACCGGCACCGCCGAAAAGACCGATCTTCCCGCCACGCAGGAACGGTTGAACGAGATCAATAACCTTGATTCCCGTTTCGAACATTTCGAGTTCGGTTGATTGTTCTTCAAATTCCGGGGCGTGGGCGTGAATCGGGTAACGGGTCGTTGCATTGACATCGCCGAGTTCATCAACCGGCTCGCCGATCACGTTCATCACGCGGCCTAAAGTTGCATCACCGACCGGCACCGTGATCGGGCCGCCCGTATCAATTACCTTCATTCCGCGAACCATTCCGTCCGTCGGAAGCATCGAAACCGCACGCACGCGACCTTCGCCGAGATGCTGTTGGACTTCCGCCACCACATCAATTTCCGTATCAACATCAAATCCTTCCGATGTCACACGCAATGCCTGATAGATCGGCGGTAAATAATTATCTGAAAATTCTACGTCAACAACCGGACCGATTACCTGAACTACCTTGCCGACCTGTTGAGTTCCTTCATTAACCATTGTTTTAATCTGCTCCTATCTAATAAAAACGCTTATGATTGTGTAATAACAAAGGAATGAGAATATCATATTAATTAAAAGATTGGCAAAGAGCGAAATCGTTAATTTATCCTCTTAAATTTAAAGAGTTTTTGGACATTTAAAATATAAAAAGAAAGCCGAAAATCAATCGGCTTTCTTGCTAAAAATATTAAGACTCTATTCAGAAACCTATAAACATTATTTAATCTTCAAATGTTGTTTAATCTTTTCTAAATTCTCTCTGTCGGTTGCTTTGTTAACGTTTTCTAATATCTCTTTTTTAATTGAAATTTCGTCATCATTTTCAGATATTTCATTAATCGGAAAAATGACCACATCAGTTTCAACTACCCTCTGGCTGTTTTTCACAGTTACCTCCTCTGAATCGTACGATTCATTATCAAATAAACTATTTATATAGTTGAAACAAGGGGTTTGCCGTTTCTGTAAATTCGGATTACTTAACGTCATTACACTATGACATATTTCAACGACAAAAGAAAGTAAATTATTTGAATTTATGAAAATTTACCTAAAACACATAAATTGTTGACATTATGGATACCCTTTTAGTAGCCTTTTTTTATAATTTTTATTTGGAGACATATAAACGGAATTTGAACAACTTTACAAAAATTGAATTACCGCCGCGTGCCTTGGAAACCCTCTTTGGTGTCCACGATGCCAATATCAAATATCTCGAATCAATTCTTGCCGTCCGCGTTCATACTCGCGGACAGGATCTGACGGTTGACGGCGACCCGGAAGACGTCAAAACCGTCCGGCAAATTCTACGGGATTTCGCAGAACTCTTTGAAGAAGGAAACTCCTTTACTGATAAGGAATTACGCGATGCCTTCAAACAAATTGCCGAAGACCGGGCGTATTCGCTGAAAGATTATTTTACAAAAGCCCGTTTTAATCCTTCGGGTAAAAAACAGGTCGCCCCGAAATCGGCCAATCAACGCAAATATATTGACGCGATACTTGACAACGATCTGACTTTCGGAATCGGGCCGGCCGGAACCGGAAAATCTTTTCTTGCCGTCGCGATGGCCGTTCACGCCCTTTTTCAGAAAAAAGTATCCAGAATAATTCTAACCCGGCCGGCGGTTGAAGCCGGTGAAAGATTGGGATTCTTGCCCGGCGATCTGCAAGACAAAGTTGACCCGTATTTGCGACCGCTGTATGACGCACTGTTTGATCTCGTTGACGCGGAAAGAGTTACAAAAATGCTCGAAAAACGCATTATTGAAATTGCTCCGTTAGCATTTATGCGTGGCCGGACCCTGGCAGATTCTTTTATAATCTTGGACGAAGCTCAAAACACCACGAAAGAACAAATGAAAATGTTTTTAACGAGAATCGGTTTCGGTTCAAAAGCCGTCGTGACGGGCGATCAGACGCAGATTGATCTTCCCCGCGGGCAGAAAAGCGGGCTGGTTCAGGTTCAGCGGATTCTTAACGGCATCAAAGGCATCGAATTTATTTATTTTAATGAAAAGGATGTCGTCCGTCATAAACTCGTCCAGATGATCGTCAAAGCCTACGAAGAACATTCGGAAAAGGAAGAAAATTTTTAATGGGTTGAAACAAAAAAAACTATGATCGAAATTTTCAACCAACAAAAAAAGATCGAATTAAATCCGCTTGATTTTCAAGACTTTGCCGATTCTATAACTGAAACCTTCGGTGAAGCCAAAAACAAATCCGCTACGATCGTTTTTGTTTCCGATTCCGAGATCAAAAAATTAAACGATCAATTTCGACGGAAAAATACAGTAACGGACGTTTTATCCTTTCCATCCGACGATGACGAATTTGACGCGGAAGAAAACTATCTCGGCGATATCGTTATCTCCGCCGAACAAGCCGAAAGACAGGCGGCAGAAAATGATCTGACCTTGGATGTGGAGATCAAACAACTCATTTTACACGGCATATTGCATCTCTGCGGTTATGACCACGAAACCGACGGCGGAGAGATGAACGACCTGGAATTGGAATTACGTGATAAACTCGGGATTTAGAAAATTTCACCTTTGTGCTTGAGTCATCTGTTCTTTGCAAAAAATAAAACGAATGACAAAGGGCGAAGGACAATGGGCAAATATCGAATGACAAAACAAAAACAAGCCGATCCGTGTGTAATGGTAATTTTCGGGGCGACCGGTGATCTGACCAAACGCAAACTATTTCCGGCACTTTATTATCTCGCGTTGGAAGGTTTTCTGCCCGATAATTTTGCCGTTATCGGAGTCGGCCGGCAGGAACTTTCGACGGCCGCTTTCCGCAAACAGATTCTAGCGGACTTGAAAGAATTTGTCGGCAAGGAAATTGATAACAAACTCGTCAAATGGTTTGAAGACAGAACATATTACACGGGCGGCGATTTTGACGACGACAAGGCACTTTTCGGCGACATCAAAAATCTTCTCGATGAAGTTACAAATACTCACAAAATCCCGGCCAATTACTTTTATTACATGGCGATTCCGCCGTTTCTTTTTGCCAATGTCTCAAAGAAGATCGTTAAAAACGGACTCGGCCAACAGGACGCAGGAAACTGGCGACGATTTATTTTTGAAAAACCGTTCGGCCGTGATCTCGAATCCGCCAAAACCTTAAACGCCGAGTTACTCGGCATTTTAGAAGAAAATCAGATATATCGAATTGACCATTATCTCGGCAAGGAAACCGTCCAAAATATCCTGGTTTTCCGTTTCGGCAATTCGATCTTTGAACCGATCTGGAACAGAAATTTTGTTGACCATGTGCAGATTACGGTTGCCGAATCGCTTGGCGTCGAATCAAGAGGCGGTTATTACGACAAAGCCGGCGCGTTGCGGGATATGATCCCGAATCATATTTTTCAACTGATAACCCTGACCGCCATGGAACCGCCGGCGCGGCTCGACCAGGACGACATTCGAGACGAGAAGATCAAAGTTCTGCGCGCGCTGCGCCCGTTCACCGCCGCCGACGTCGGCAAGAAGACAGTGCGCGGGCAATATCGAGCC
>JBGTRS010000077.1:0-10387 GCA_041940665.1 Pyrinomonadaceae bacterium
GTTTGAACAGATTGTGATTTTCTAAATGCAAAGGCTTTTTGCCTTTTTACTTTTTGTATTCAAACGGATTCCATTTCGCTTCCGCTTCCGTTTCTTCCAGAGCATATTTATCGAGCATCATTTCGGCGTCTTCGATCAATTGATTGTCAATCGTTGCTTCGATGACGTTTTCGATCGAATCGGGAACGTTTGAAAAGAAATCGTAACCCGTTAATGATTCGACATAATCAACGCTCACGCGGAAAGAACGCCAGTCGCTCGAAATGCCGTTTTGATTGGGCGAAACGATAGCGATGAGCCGCGTCGAAGTCGTTACCCGCGAAACGTCGTTCGTGCCGCTCGGCAGAACCATAATGACTTTCCAGGTGTAAGTCGGAACGGCCACCTTCCCGTTGGCGATAAAACCGCTTGTGCCGTGTCCGCCGGAAATTATGTAGAGTTCGTTTCCGCCGTTGGCGAGCGTCCGGCAATAACTTTCGAGCGTTGCCCAATGCTGTTGATTGTTGTTCGGAGCCTGAGCGATCATATTCGTCATCAAAAATGTTTCCGAATTATCCGCCACGGTTTTTGTCCGGTCGCCCGAAGGACACATATGTCCGCGGTCATAGCCCGATCCGGAAAAGTCTGTGCCTTTAACCCGATACCAGCCCGCCGGCAAGGTCGTATCTTCGCGAAAGTCATCCTGTCGCGGAGTCGAACCGAGCCAGGATGTATCGAGATGCCACGAAACCCAGTTCGGCCGGCCGTTGTCGCGGTGATACGACATCGCATACCGCGGTTTATCCATCAGATAATTGGTCGGTTGATTGACGTCCGCAACCGCATTGGATGGATTGCCCATCGTTAAGTGTACGGAGCCGGAGGGCGGTGGCGGTGGCGGCGTACCGTAATCGGTGATCGAAATATCGTCGAAATTGATCCGGTTCGATCCGCCCGAAACTTTTCGTAATTCAAATCGTACGGCCGAACCCAAGTTGATCGTAAAGGTTGCGGTCGTAAGCGTCGTCGAACTCGTCGTGACGGTCGAACCGACCTTGGTCCAACTGCTGCCGCCATTGGTCGATTGCCAGAGTTCCCAGGTGCTGTTTGCATCCGAGCCGTATTTAGCGTGTTTGACCGTAAACGTTCCGGCACTCGCGACATTGAAATTCATCCGGACAGTTCCTGAATTTCTGACTCTCGCCGAATAGCTTCCGTTTTTGCGGTCGCTCGATAAATTTCCCGTCAAGGCATCATTCAGATACCAACTGCCCGAACCCAATGTGACATTTGCCGCCGCATAGGAAGTCTTTCCGCCCGCTTCAAAACCTTCGTTTAAAATAGTTGCGGCCTGCACATTTTGTGTCGCCAAAATGAACGCAAGCCCGATGAAAAACACTCCGATCCCTACCAAAGAAAGTATTCGTTTCTGCATTTTTCTCCTTGAATTTTTTTATGGAATTTAAAATAAGAAAAACTGCCGCTTATTCTACATCAAATTTCATAAAAAATGTGAAAAAAATGCGTTAATAAAAACTTAAATTCTTATGGATTTGGGAGCAACTTTGTTTTAGGTTTGAGCTTGTTCCAAATCGGTTAGTCTTTCTTTGATACGAATCTGCTCACCGGCCAACGTATTTGTGACCCGTTCATTCAAATCAAGTTTGTTTTCAATCCTCATTTGCCCGTCTTTAAGTTCGGAAACGTCAGATTTAAGATCCGAAACATCAGATTTGAGTTCAGAAACATCGGATTTGAGTTCGGAAACGTCGGATTTGAGTTCGGAGACGTCGGATTTCACTTCGACCATATCGGCTTTAAGTTCCGAAACATCGATTTTGAGTTCAGACATGTCGGATTCCAAACGATTTTGTCCTTCTCTGAGTTCATTTATTCCGCTAATGCAATTGTTCATCAGCTTCATCATTTGCTTGGTTTGATTTTCCGTCATAGGTTTTCTCCAATGGTAAGATTTGAAGTTAAAATGTTGTGCATCTAAAATACTCTAATTTTTCAATTTCTCCAAACTTTACATCGCTGAATTCTTGATTAAGTATTTGGACTATTAAAAAGTAAGGATTGAATTATTAAGAATTTTTATTAGACAACTTCTTATACAAAATGAAAACCGAAGAGCCGACCGTACCCCAAAACGCACCTGTAAGAGAAACCACAGCTATTATCTGTAAAATTAAAAAAGCTTCAAAAGCTGGTTGTTGAAATGGAATATAAGGGGCAATTAAAGTTGAAACTGTCCAACCCAGCGTGGAATCTGCTAGTCCGGCAACAAAGCCTGCAAAAACTCCATTTATAAAGTTGAAATATTTACATCCTAAAAATCCTGCCAATGTATATAAAAATGATGAAACAGGAGATAATGAAGTGTAATCAAATTCCAACATTTTCGATGATATTGAAGCTACAGCATCAAAAACAATAATAGTTAAAGCAACGATCGAAAAAAACAAGTAATTATTTTTCATAACTTCTCAGTTCAATTTCATCAAGCTTCCATCACCGCTTATTTTTCGGGAATTTATCCTGGCGACATCTTCGGCTTTTTTGAAGGCTCGCATAAAGTTTTCCCCTAAGACCATTTTTATCTCTTTTTCGGTGTAGCCGCGGCGGAGCATTTCATAGGTGACGAGGACGTGATCTTCGGCACCGTTCATTCCGGTCGGTAAGTATGAAACGCCGTCGTAGTCCGAACCGATGCCGACGGATTCGATTCCGGCGACCTTTTTGATATGGTCGATATGGTCAACGATGCGTGTGTAGGGCGGCAAGTAAATCGGGTTGGCATCCATCAGTTTACGGAGTTCTTCATTCTCTTTACGCGGATCGTCCTTATATTTTTCTTCGATGGCTTTGATTTCTTTTTCGAGCCGTCTGTCGCGGGCGGCGTTTTCTTCCCAGCTTCTCTGGTCGAGAAAGGATGTGTAGAAATTGACCATGACGACACCGCCGTTTTTGGCGACGAGTTGGAGAATATCGTCGGGGACGTTGCGGTTATGCTTGGAAAATTCTCTCGCCGATGAATGCGAATAGATGACGGGAGCGGTGGAAATTTCGAGGACATCCCGCATCGTGTCGTCGGAGACGTGCGACAGATCAACGAGCATCCCGAGTCGGTTCATTTCTTTAATGACCTCGCGGCCGAAATCATTTAACCCGCCGTGCGGCCGGTAGGGTTTGCCGTCAACCGTATGACAGCAGGCGTCCGCCCAGTTGTTCGTGTTGTTGTGCGTCAAAGTCATATAACGCACACCGAGGCGATAAAAATTCCTCAGTGCGTAGAGCGAGTCTTCGATCGCGTGACCGCCCTCGATGCCCATGAGAGCGGCGATCTTGCCCTGTTTTTTCGCCCGTTTGATGTCATCGGTCGAAACGGCGATCATCATTTTATCGGGATATTTTTCCGCTTCGCGATAAACCGTGTCTATCAGATTCATCGCCCGTTTCATCGAACCAAACGGCGATTTTTCGGCGTAGGAACGCGAAACATAGATCGAAAAGAAAACGCCCGTGATGTTTCCCGTCTTGAGCCGTGCAAAGTCCGAGTGAAATGGCGTTCCGTCGAGGTGATACTGACCGATGGAATTTGACGCGAGCGAAAAATCTTCGTCATACATCGGCGAAGTGATGTCGTTGTGACCGTCCACGATCAAGGCTTTTTTGTGGATTTTCAGAGCCTTTTCCCAAACTTTCGGGTCGGCATCCGTCGGCATCGTTTGGGCTAAAGTTGAAAGGACAAAACAGAAAAGGATGAAAAGTGAAATGATTGATTTTTTCATAGTTTGTTTGAATTGGTCTTGAATCGAATTTTTGAAAATTATTTTAACATCTTTTTAAATCGATGTAATAAGAAGTGTAGGGGCAACGGCTTGTCCTTGCCCATGAGCGAAGCGAAAAAACGCAATTTATCTGATAATTCAGGAGATAATAAAACGCATTTTTCGCCTAACGGCTCACGGGCAACCACAAGGGATTGCCCCTACATATATGATTACAAAAAGTTACTTTTCAGCAACTCATTCTTTTGTCCGCGGCGGAGCGTTTTTAACCCATCTATCCATCCAGTTTACCTGTTCCCAGAGGACATGTTCGATGGATTCTCTCGCCGCATAGCCGTGCGATTCGTGCGGAAGCATAACGAGTCGGGCCGTTCCGCCGTTGCCGCGGATCGCCGCGAACATACGTTCGGACTGCATTGGAAATGTTCCCGAATTATTGTCCGCTTCGCCATGGATCAGCAGGATCGGTTCGTTGATCTTGTTCGCCCGCATAAACGGCGAAAGCGTGTAATAACTTTCGGGTGCTTCCCAGAACGAACGGCGTTCCGATTGAAAACCGAACGGCGTTAAGGTGCGGTTATAAGCACCGCTCCGGGCGATTCCGGCACGAAACAGATCGGAATTTGCCAGCAGATGAGCGGTCATAAACGCCCCGTATGAATGTCCGCCGGCGGCGACTCTGTCCGGGTCAATGACGCCCATTTCGTCCGCTTTATCAATCGCCGCTTTTGCTCCGGCAACGAGTTGTTCGATGAATGTATCGTTGACCGTCAGCGGATCGCCGACGATCGGAACGGTCGCATCGTTCAGGATTGCGTAACCTTGCGTTAGCAAAAACAGATGCGAGTAACTGCCGATCTGTGTAAAACGGTTGGTCGAACCCGTTACCTGGCCGGCGACATCGCCGCTCGTATATTCCAAAGGATACGCCCAGAGCAGTGCGGGCAGACGGTCGCCTTTTTTATAATTCGGCGGCAAGTAAAGCGTAAACGAAAGATCAACTCCGTCCGCCCGTTTGTATTTGACGAGTTCCTTTTTGATCCCGCGAAGTTGCGGTGCCGGGTCTTTAAAATCCGTCAAAGGTGTCATCGAAGTTGCGTTCGCCGTTGCTTCCGGTGTGTTTGTCCGGTCACGCAGAATGAGATTCGGCGGATCGGTGATGGATTCACGCCGCGTGATAAACCGGTTCGCGTTTTCATCGAGTAAAGAAACAAATTCCTCGAACGAATCCTTATCCGAACGCCAGATCTCTTCGGTCTTGAGCGTTTTCAGATTCATCTTGCGTAAAAACGGCAGATCGCCTTCGGGCGTCGCCCCGCGGTCGCTTAAATATATAAAATCGCCGTTTTGAATGACGACATTCTTGCCGTTCGGGAGAGGCTTCATCACGGGATTGCCGATGTCGTTATAGCGGTCGCGGATGTTCAGGTCGGAAATGAGTTTCGCGTCCTGCGGATTTTTGTAATCGGTCATATAGATGCGGCGGCGTTGTTTGTCGCGGTCGTAATCGTAAAACCACATCATTGCGTCCCGTTCACCAAAAATCCGGCCGGCATAGCGTTGTTCGACCTTTAAAAGCTCCCGCGGAGCCATCTTGGTCGGAACCTGGTGAACCATCAATTTATCCCGCGGCGTGGTTTTGTTTCGCGGATCGCCGCCGTCAAGGGCTTCCGCCCACAAGAGAGTCGAAGGCTCAGTCGGAATCCAGCCGAAACTTCGCGGGCTGGTCGTCACGCCGCCTTCCGGCAGATTGTCTCTGATCGGAACGCTGGCGACCTTATAGACCATCGCTCCGTTCGTGTCCCAAACTTCGACCTCATTCGGAAAACTCCAATATGGAAAAAGATAGGAATACGGCCGCTGGATGCGGGAAGTCAGAATATATTTTCCGTCCGGCGAAACGCTCGCTTCGTCAAAGATTGCGGGACTTCCGACACGTTTTATTTTGCCGTCAACGCCGATGACCGCCAGTTGCGAGGTCGTGTAGTATTCAAAAAGTTTTTCGTCATTCGGCGAAGACAACAAATCCTGAAACGTGCGGATCGCCGCCGGTTTGCCGGATGTTTCCTGGATGTTTGGCGAAGTCGGAACATAGGTTGTCGGCGGTGCCGCTCCGCGGTTTTCGGGAACGAGATTGACGAGCAGGGATTTCTGATCGGGCATCCAGTCAAAGCCGCCGAAAGCCGTGTTGACCTGAGCGTTTTTAATGAGTGTCGCCTTTCCCGTCGCCGTTTCGATGATCCAGAGTTCGACGCCCTTTTCCGTGACATTTCCCGCCGCCAGATATTTTCCGTCCGAACTCCAATTCGGCGAAATGATCCGGGCACCTTTCGGCAAATTGACGGCGGTTTCCTTGCCGTCGGCAATGTTTTTGAACTTCAGACCGACAAAGTAAAACTGCCGATGGTCGGCGTTTGTTTTCGGATTGATCCGCAAACCGGCAAGTCTCAGCATCGGTTCGGCCAGATCGGCGATCGGCGGATAGCGAAGCGGTTCAAGCACGGCAAAACGGTCTTTGGAGGGACTCACCGAAGTTATCGGGATCGCCGGGGCATTTAGAATATCCATAATTTCCTTCGGCGGTTTTTGATAACCGTTCTGGGCAAAAAGGAATGCGGAAGTTAAAGCAAAAACGATAAGTAAAAACGGGATTTTGATTAATTTTTTCATTGTTTGATCTCTCCTGAATAATCGTAACGCCACCGTCCCGGTGGCAGTCGTGGCGGCATCTTGCCGCCGCATAAAAGCAATTATTTTAATATAGAACAAAATTTATGTGGTTTCGGTTGGCAAGATACCAACCGGACAGCCAGTGAGACACTGGCGTTACGGTCTTTGCATCTCTCCTAAACCCTCAATAATTTTTCTGGCGACCGATGGAATAATTTCCTGTTCGCTCGCGTGATTTTCCGTAAATATAACCAAGACGAATTTCAATCCTTCGGGCGTTTCAATATATGCCGCATCGTGGCGTGTTTTGGATGTCCACCCTTCTTTTGACCAAAGGCGTGTGCCGGGTTTTAAGGCGTGGGAAATAAACTCGATGTGCGAAGCATCGGGCGGAGTTTTTTCCCAGTCGCGTTTCATCAATTCCAACATTTGTTTCGAGCGTTCGGGTGTAACGGCTCTGCCGAGAGCGATTTCCGCTAAAAGTCGGGCGGTCGCATCCGTCGTCAGCATATTGCGGTTTTCGCCCTTGTAATTTCGGAACTGCTGTTCGCGTCCCCAGGCATCCTCGCAATGCGTTTTTTGATTGACGTTGATATTTGTGTAACCGAGCGATTCGTAATAGCGGTTGACCGCATTGCGTTTATATGACCAATCTTTGAATTCCTTTTCGGGCATTTCCGCTCCGCTCGACGTGCCGGTCAAAACATCCATAATATAACCCGTTGATTCATTGCCCGATGCGATGATCATATTCTTGAGACCGCGTTCGAGTTCGGGTGTCATCTTTAATTTGCCGTCTTCGAGTTGGCGAAAAAGTGCCGCCATATAAAACATTTTGACGACGCTCGCCGGATAGATCCGTTCATTGCCGCGATAGTTCGCCGTCAATAAATTTTCGGTATTTCTGAGATCAATCAGGGCCGCCGCGAGTTCATCCGGTTTGAGGTTTTTGACGGTGAAATCCCGAAGCGTTTCGCTGACCGCTTTTTCAAGCAGAATTTGCAGATTTTCCGATCTTGTAAAAGTTAATTTTGTTTCGTCGGTTTTAGGCAGGTATTTTTTGGCGATCTCGCGGTCTTGAGCCGCAGTACTGCCGTGCAAGAACGTAAAAACAGCCACCCAAAACAAAAACGCCGTAAGCTTTTTCATTATTAAAACTCCTCTGGAAATTCTTTACGAAAGGTTGATGAATAGAGTATAAACAAAACTTCCGAAAACAAAAAATTGTTGACTCACATTTACTTTGAGATTAAAATTCAAACATTCAAACTCATTCAGAAAACAGGAAGTGAAAGCATTGAAAAAAATACTCCGAACATTGTTTTTGTTATTTGTTCCGGCTTTTGTGAGCATCAATACTTTCGGGCAAACGACGCCAAAAATTATTGATGTCCGTAGTCTGGAAATTCTCCGTACTCCGGGAAGTCAAATTACTTCTTTCAGAATGAGCGGAGTAGAAGAAAACAATGAGCCGTTTGAATATTATATTCATGACAGCACAGCGGTTTTAGGATTCCCCAGTTTTATGAGATGCACTCCGTGTCATCCGCCGAGGCTTTACTCGACAAATGTTTTTGCAAATCCGATTTCCATTCAGATCGGTCAAACAAGTGATGTAATAAAATTTTATCTAACCGATTCAAATTCTTCCGTATTGTATCTTGGACAAAGAGTGTTCAGCAGAAAAGGAAGATTTGAAGAAACAGGTGTAACGGAACTTCGCGGGCGAATTGAAGTCATTGTCAACGGCGTCGGTGTTGCCGAAGTAGATAATGATGTTGTTTTGAAGGGAAGTTGGAAAATAGGATTTACCAAACCGATACTTACGCCTTCGGGAAAATTTGAAATAACATTCACGAGTTTTGACTATACTTTAAGTGATACGAGAGGAAGCGAGGCCAAACAATAAACAAATACACAACATTCTCCCTTCACACAATTTTAAAATTCATTTAAACTCTGTCAGATGACAGAAGAAAAACTTGTTCGCGGGATCGGACGTTGGGATTTGATAGCGATCGTTATCAATACGGTTATCGGTGCGGGAATTTTCGGTCTGCCTTCAAAGGTGGCGGCTCTGATCGGAAGCTACAGCATCATCGCGTTTATCGTTTGCTCGATTATCATCGCCTTTGTCGTTTTGTGTTTCGCCGAAGTTTCGAGCCGTTTTCAAACAACGGGCGGAGCGTATATCTACACCAAAGAAGCATACGGCTCGTTTGTCGGGTTTGAGGTCGGCTGGCTTTTCTGGATCACGAGATTTACGGCGTTTGCCGCCAACTGCAATCTGATGGTTGATTATCTCGGCTATTTCCACGAACCGCTGGCGACAGGTGCTTTGCGGGTTTTGATAATTTCACTGGTCGTTTTCGGTCTGACCTTCGTCAATATCATCGGCGTCAAAGAATCGGTGCAAACGACCAATATACTGACCTTTGCGAAACTGACGCCGCTTTTCCTGTTTGTCGTCGTCGGCGTATTTTTTATTCAACCGGCTAACTTTGATTTTTCCCAGACGCCCTCGATGGACGCTTTTACGAGTGCGTTACTCGTTCTGATCTATGCCTTCGTCGGTTTTGAATCGGCGGTAATTCCGGCGGGCGAGATGGAAAATCCGAAGAAAAACGCCCCGTTTGCATTGATGACGGCGATCGGCATTATCGTCGCGTTTTATATTCTGATCCAGATCGTTTCCATCGGAACTCTGCCCGAACTCGCCAATTCCGAAAGACCTCTGGCGGATGCCGCTCAAACTTTTGTCGGGACATTCGGGGCTTCGTTGATCGTCATCGGAGCTTTGGTTTCGATCCTTGGAAACTTAAACGTCGGTCTGCTGGCAACAACCAGGCTTCTGTTTGCCATGGCCGAACAAAAGGATGTGCCGCAATTTTTGGCGATCGTCAGCGACCGCTTCAAAACACCGCATTTTGCCATCGGTTTTACAACCATCGGAATTTATCTCTATACGGTTTTTAGTTCTTTTATCGCGGCACTGACGATCAGTACGATCACGCGACTGATCGTCTATGCCATGACCTGTCTGGCTTTGCCGATCTTCCGCCGCAGAGAAAACGCTCCCGAAGCCGGATTTATCGCCCCGTTCGGAGTTGCCGCCTGTGTTCTTTCTTTGATCCTGATCATTTGGCTTTTAAGAAGCGTCCAACTGGCTGATATTTATCAGCTTGCGATCTTTATCCTTGTCGGGGCAGTGGTTTATTTGCTTTATCAGATGTTCAGCAAAAAAAATCGTGAAAATTCGTCACAGAACGGGTTGGAATAAAATAAGCGATCGGCAACATCTGAAGTTATAAACTTTTGCGGTGTATAAAAAATATAAAGTTCGGGGATTGAAAATAAATTCAAGTTTGTGATGTGGAGAAAATAAAGGAAAGGACAATCCGACAACGATCACGTTACAAAAGTTTTTCGATCCCCTTGAAAAGTTGGCAGTTGGCTGATACGGTCGGCAATTTGTCGTTCCGTTACCTGCATCTCTGCCAACTTTTTTTACCTTTTGAGTTACAAGGCTTCTAGTTTTTCATAGACAAAACGCAATCCTTCCAGAACCAGGTTTTCGTCAATAATTTCGACAAAATCCGACTCTCGAGCGATCAATTCGGCAAAACCGCCGGTTGCAATTATCTTCGGACTTTCATTTAATTCCTCGATCATACGCCCTATAATTCCATCAACCAAACCGATATAGCCGAAATAAATTCCCGATTGAATCGAGGAAACGGTTGAATTACCGATTACTTTTTCGGGTTTGATAAGTTCGACCTTCGGAAGTTTCGAGGTTTTTACAAAGAGGGCGGAAGCCAGCGTGTTGATGCCGGGCGTGATGATGCCGCCGAGATATTCTTTTTTTTCATTGACGGCTTCGATATTCGTCGCCGTTCCGAAATCGCAGACGACGACGGGTGTTCCGTATTTTTCAACCGCCG